>JAFYAT010000073.1 GCA_017540585.1 Bacteroidaceae bacterium
CCTCTGAACTGAACAGCCCAATTATGAATTTTGAATTCTTAATTATGAATTAAAGGAATCCCTAAGCACCCCTTTAGTTAAATTCGTGTGCAAAGGTAGTGAAAAATGTAACGTCATGGTACATAATGGTGACAAAAAGTGAAATAAATACCTATTTCACTCTGCTTTTTGACAATAAAGTAATACCTTTGCAGACATCAGAAAATCCTAAACAAAAAACATGGAAATACTTAATACAATAAATGATTATCTCTGGACATACGTGGTCATCACGATGCTCGTGTTGTGTGCCGTATGGTTCACACTCCGACTCAAGTTCATGCAGTTCCGCATGATCAAGCAGATGGTAAAGGTCATGTTTGCAAAGCCAAAGGACGGCTCTATAGGTTCGTTCCAAGCCTTTGCCGTCGCACTCTCCAGTCGTGTAGGCACAGGTAACCTTGCAGGTGTGGCAAGTGCAATCTTTGTTGGCGGACCAGGTGCCGTACTCTGGATGTGGGTCATGGCTGTGTTCGGTTCTGCCACGGCATTTGTGGAGTCAACGCTTGCCCAGTTGTACAAGCGCAAGGGTGAAGATTCCTATTACGGCGGTCCCGCATATTATATGGAGACAGGACTCGGCAAAAGGTGGATGGGTGTCTTGTTTGCATTACTCATCACAATCACGTTCGGACTTGCCAACCAAGTGGTACAGAGCACAACACTCTGCGACAGCGTGTCCGACACCTTCTCCCTCAACAAGGCTGCAGTAGGAGCAGTCATAACCCTTGCAACGCTCGTCATCATCTTCGGAGGCATACGACGTATCTCACATTTCGCATCGCTCGTCGTACCTTTCATGGCTATCGGCTTCGTGATACTTGCCCTTGTCATCGTAGGTATGAACATTATGGACCTCCCCGATGTCTTTGGACTGATATTTGAAGATGCCTTCGGATTGCGTCAGGTAGCAGGAGGAGGCGTGGGTGTTGCCATCATGCAGGGTGTAAAGCGAGGCCTCTTCAGCAACGAGGCTGGCGAAGGTAGTGCACCTAATGCTGCTGCTATTGCAGAAACAGCACATCCTGTCAACCAGGGATTGCTTCAGGCACTTGGCGTCTTTGTTGACACACTCGTCATCTGTACTTGTACGGCATTCATAATAATCATATCAGGCAAGTACGACTGTGGAAAGGATGGTATCCTGCTTACTGCAGAGGCAATAGAATCGGAGGTGGGAAGCATGGGACGATACTTCATCACGGCAGCCATATTCCTCTTTGCCTATTCAACCATCATCGCCAACTATTTCTACGGCGAGACTAACCTGCGTTTCATATCAGGCAAGAAGTGGACAATACAGGCATTCCGCATCTTCTCTGGATGCGTAGTCATGCTCGGCTCGCTCGTTGACATACAGACAGCATTCTCACTTGTTGACATCTGCATGGGACTGCTCACGATAACGAACCTTGTTGCCATCGCAGCCCTCTTCCCTAAGGTTGTCTATCTCCTTGAGGACTACAAGCGTCAACTCCGCAACGGCGTAGAACCAGAGTTCCATCGCTCACAGATGCCAGACGAGGAACTGGAGTGTTGGAAGTAATGGACAATTAACAATTAATAATTAACAATTAACATGCTGGTGCGTAACTATTATGCAATCTGATTTATGATAATTGGGAAATGCACCTTTGGTGCTGTCCTGACACGAATTGTCATTAATTGTTCACGAATTATCATTAATTATTTCTGATAATTCGTGGCTTATTGGTGACAATTCGTGCCCTTAAAACAAATTGCTGTGTAATTGCCGTTCTTTCTTGTCAAAATATTTTACGTTTTTATGCTCGCAGCAATAAAACTTGTACTTATTTGTTCGGTGATACGCAAGAATGAGTTATCTTTGCAGCGTTTTTTTAGGGCTTCTGGTTTCTATAGAGCCTCTAACCTAATCATAATTGATACAAACTCAAAATTAATGATAAAATGAATTTCAAAACAATTATTCCTGTTTTAGCTATGGCTATGACAACAACAGTCTCTGCCCAGACTATCGGCATCAGACTTGAGAACATGGACCAGACTGTAAAGCCTGGTACCGACTTCTACCGCTACGCTTGTGGCGAGTGGATGAAGAAGAACCCTCTTACTCCTGAGTATTCACGCTATGGCGCATTCGACATCGTCAGCGAGGAGAACAACAAGCGCATCCGCGAGATTATCGAAGGATTCTCTAAGCAGAAGAATGAGCCAGGCTCACTCGGTCAGAAGATTGGTGACCTCTACAATATGCTCATGGACTCTGTACGCCTCAACAAGGATGGCGTTAAGCCAGTACTTGCCGACCTTGCACGCATCAAGAAGGTCAAGAACCTCAAGGAGTATATTGCTCTTATCAATACATTCAACAAGGAGAACATCACATTCGGCGAACTCTGGGGCTCTGGACTTGGCACAGACATGATGGACTCAAAGAACTATATCCTCTCTATCGGTCAGGGTGGTTACAGCGTTGAGCGTGACTACTACGTGAAGGACGATGCGGAGAACAAGAAGATTCTTGAGTGGTACAAGCAGCATATCGTCAACATGTTCGTACTCGTTGGCGAGAAGAAGGCTGATGCCGAGAAGATGATGCAGCGTATCGTTGCTCTCGAGACTCGTATGGCAAAGGCTGGTAAGGATAATGTAGCCCTCCGTGACCCAGGAGCCAACTACCACAAGATGTCATTCGTTGACTTCAAGAAGGAGTATGCTGGTTTCGACTGGGATGTTTACTTCGCAACAATCGGTTACACAGGTATCGACAATATCAACGTGCGTCAGCCAGAGGCTGTTAAGGAAGCACTCAAGGTGCTCAAGGACACAGACCTCCAGACTCTGAAGGACGTAATGCAGTGGAACGTGCTTCAGGGTGCAGCAGGCGTTCTTGGCGACAAGGTATTTGAAGAGGAGTTCGACTTCTACTCACGCAAGCTTTCAGGCCAGCAGCAGCCACGTCCACGTTGGAAGCGTTCTGTAAGCACAGTCAACGGCGTACTCGGTATGGCTGTTGGTAAGATGTACTGCGAGAAGTATTTCCCAGCATCTCACAAGGAGCGTATGCTCCAGCTCGTCAAGAACCTTCAGAAGGCACTCGGTGAGCGTATTGACGCACAGGAGTGGATGAGCGCAGAGACAAAGAAGGCTGCACACGAGAAACTCGATGCATTCTACATCAAGATTGGTTATCCTGACACATGGAAGGACTATAGCCGCATGACTATCGACCCATCAAAGTCTCTCTACGAGAACTACAAGATTATTTCAGCTTGGGCTCGTGAGGACGGACTTGCACGTCGCTGGAAGAAGCCTGTTGACCCAACAGAGTGGCACATGACACCTCAGACTGTCAACGCATACTACAACCCAACAACAAACGAGATTTGTTTCCCTGCAGGTATTCTCCAATACCCATTCTTCGACATGAATGCTGACGATGCCTTCAACTACGGAGCTATCGGTGTGGTTATCGGACATGAGATGTCACACGGATTCGACGATAAGGGACGCCAGTTTGACAAGGACGGTAACTTCCGTGACTGGTGGTCAAATGGTGACGGCGACAAGTACAATGAGCGTGCACAGGTAATCAAGGACTTCTTCTCAGGCATAGAGGTACTCCCAGGACTTCACGGAAATGGTGACCTCTGCTGTGGTGAGAACCTTGGCGACCACGGAGGCCTCAAGTTTGCTTACGCAGCATTCAAGAACGCTATGAAGGATAAGCCACTCAAGACAGTCAACGGATTCACTCCAGAGCAGCGTTTCTTCCTCGCTTACGCTAACGTATGGGCACAGAACATCACAGAGGCTGAGATGCGTCGTCGCACAACATCAGATGTTCACTCTCTTGGCGAGTGGCGTGTGAATGGTGCACTTCCACTCATCGACATGTGGTACGATGCCTTCGGTATCAAGCCATCTTACCCAATGTACGTTGCACCAGAGAAGCGTGTAAAGATTTGGTAACAGAGCTTGACAAAAATATCCTAATGCGGATTATGGACATTGATAATGCGGATTATTGATGCTCATAATCCGCATTACTGTTTTTGCCCCACGCTCCGTCAACAAAAATCTGACGCTACGTCAATTTTTCTTTGACGCTCCGTCAACCGTTTTTTATACAACTATACGTCAGTTCAGGCCGTGGGGGCAAAAAAACAGCAGGTTACATACAGCAATGTTTGCTTAACTAAAAATCCTTATCCTGAACTTGCGTAACTATATTCATCCTTTTACGCTGAGTTGCTCCATTCAATCGGTTGAGTTGGTTAATTCAACCAATTGAGTTGCGTCGTTCAACCGCTTGAATTGCTCCATTCAACCGCTTGAGTTAGTTAATTCAATCGGTTGAGTTGCGTCATTCAACCGCTTGAGTTAGTTAATTCAACCGCTTGAGTTGCGTCATTCAACTGGTTGAATTGGTTAATTCAACCGATTGAGTTGTGCCATTCAACCGATTGAATTGCGCAAATAAAAAATGCGTATGAACAAAAACGTCATACGCATTATGGAATATCCTCAAATTATATGTATTTACTGAAACAAGGCATCAATCTTCATAGCACCAGATTGAAGTATATTCATTGAGTCTGGAGCTTCGATTGAGAAATAAGTTGGGTCAACATAATATGATGTTGGATCCACGAGATTCTGCCTGTCTGTTGCAAGTATCAAGTTTGCCGTCATTGCGACAAAAGCACTTGGAACAGGAATTACGAGTGGATATGACCTCTTATGCAATATTATAGTCGGAAACTCACCCTTACTGCATGATACATGAACCTCCTGTCCTTCAATATTGTGTGGTGACACCTTTACTTTTACAGGCATAGTCACATTCTTGTAACGTGCAACCTCTGTCTGGATGGTTACCTTTTCGTATGCAGGCACACCCCAGATTGTGACTTCTGGACATTTAGAAGATGCACATGAAAATAGCATTAAAGATGTTGTAAGAATAGCACCAAGGCTTTTTACTGTTGTTCTCATTTTTGTTTATAAGGATTTATTAAGCAGGGATATTTTTCATTTTCTCTACTTTGGTTTTTGTTTTTTTCAGTTGCAAAGATATGTATTATTTTACTTTCAGCAAAGAAATCTGAAACAGAATCCAACCTCTTTATCAAATATATTACATACCTATAATGAGTTAAGCCAGTTGTTCATGTCCTCTACGTTTGTAAACGTTCGACATTGTCCGTTTGCAATACTCCTTTCCGCCTTATCGAGACGTATGAGGAACTCCTCTTTTGTAACAAGACATTTTGATTTCATTACTACAAATTTTGTCTAAAGTTGTTCATTAGTCACCCTCCCCATAGAGGCGAATGAGGGCGCAGAAGAGAGACTGAATGTCTCTCTGTCCCGAAATGAGGGGAGAGCAGTGCCCTGCTCGACGGAGGTCAAAGAGGGCTGGGGAGAGGGTCCGCTTACTTCACCACGCTTGTTCCAAGTGGGAAAGCTTTCTCCATGTTGCCTGTCGTGTTGAACACGTCAGCCTTGGCGGAAATATTATCGAGATAATTTATCATCTGTGCCTCTGGAGTGCAAGGCACCACAGGACTGCCGTACTCCATCTCTCCATGATGTGCAAGGATACAATGGATGATGAGGTTTATCTCACGCTTGTCAATGCCAAGGTCACGAAGCAAGCCGTTGAGGTAGTTTGCAGACATATATATATGACCCAATAGGAACTTGTTCTCGGTTGGTTCACCATTCTCCTTATACTCACACAACTTGCCCCAGTCGTGGAAAAGTATTCCGATGATGATGCGCTCCACCTTAATGTCCTCAGGATAAGGATAACATGGGAATACACCCTCGAGTAGGCGCAACATCTGGTGAGTATGATTGAGAAGTCCACCCGGAAAAGCATGATGCACGTTTGTGGCAGCTGGATACTTGCTGTACTTAGGGAACAACTCATCAGCTTGCTTACGTATGAAGTCCTTCAGTACCTCGTCAGTACAGTAACCGAGAAGGTGCTCGAATGTCTCGTCCCACACCTCACGCTTTATCGGACGAGGAATGAGCGGATAAAGTGGATGAGCCTCGGTAGGTATCGTTCCTGGTACCATATCCATTTTTCGTGCCGATTTTTTGCCCTGGTCGTCACGAATGGTCATGAAGTTTACCAGTTGTCCTACGGCTGGAGCATCCGTCTTTGCTACATCCCACACGCACAGTTGTATGTTCTCCTGCAAGTTTGCCACCTTGAGATTAACGTATGGTGCACCAGTCCTTGCTATGCAGTCCTGCCTTGAGAGTACTATATATTCCATATTGTTGTTGTGTATTATCAGTTTAGCGTTATTGCTTGCAAAAGTACGAATTATTTTCAGTTTATTGCCATTATTCGGACAATTATTTGTATAATTGCAAGCCGTTGGCTAACGTGACTGACTATGTGAGGAAATGAAAACACAGAGAACACGGAGGACGCAGAGTTTTTTGAACGAAAATTCAGAAAATTAAAGAAAATTTATTTACTCTCAAATCCCTGATTTCTAATCCATGAGTATGCTATAAGCCGAAGGCATAGATTTGAAATTATAATTTTTTTCATTTCCCGACGTCACCTTTTGTCTCTTTGAACTGTTATGTATGCGAATCGGTTCAAGAAACAACAAGTTTAATAACAATAAAAACAAAGATAACTATGAATGATGTTATATTATGTGAAAGTATCGTTAAGATTTTTTTCATTGTCGGCGTTTGCGCTGTACCAGTACTTGTAATATGGTTCGATGCCCGTAAGAAGATGAACGAGACAAACAACCGTACTCAGCTTCTGCTTACCGCTCTCGAAAAGAATCCAGACATGGATATGAGCGAACTTGTCAGCAAGATGACTCCAGCTCCAAAGGAGAAGTTGCTGAAAGAAAAGCTGCTCACTAAACTGTTGTGGGGATGTATATTAACAGGTATAGGCATTGCTCTATTGGTATTGGCATTATATGATAACGCAGCCATGTTCCTTCTAATTGGCGGATTCCCTTTTGCCACAGGTGTAGCTTTCCTTATCAACTACTTCCTCGGCAAGAAGATGCTTGCAAATGAGATTGAAGCCGAAGAGCGTAACATGACACAGGCATAGACGGATGACACGTGACGAATTTATAACCCATGTGGAGCGTGAGCAGGATGCATTACGAGGCTTCTTGCTCGCCCTCTGTTGCGGTAAGAAGGACGATGCCGACGACCTTGCACAGGATGCTCTGGTAAAAGCCTACCTCTCGTGCGACGGCTATGAGGACATGGGGAAGTTCCGTTCGTGGCTATTCAAGATTGCCCACAACACATTCCTCAACCACAAGGCAAGTTGCCGACAGACGGAGACGCTTGATGATGCCCGCACCTTGATAAGCAGCACATCTGCCGACAGCAGCTTTGAGCACCAGAGCCTCTACCTTGCCTTGCGCACCCTTCCGCCCAAGGAACGCTCCGCCATCACGCTCTTCTACCTCAACGGCTATAATATAAAGGAAATAGCCACCATCACCGAGACATCCGAAGATGCCGTAAAGAAACAACTGTCACGAGGACGTGACAAGCTAAAAGAAAGACTGAAGATATGACAAAAGATAAAGCACTTGAGGAACTCTTCCTCGCCCAAAAGCCACAATTTGATGATAAGGCAGACTTTATGGCTAATCTCAATAAGCGACTTGATGCTGTCGAATTTATTAAACAGCATCAGGAAGCAAGCGTCCGTCGCTACAAGATGGCGATGGCTGCCGCCTTCCTCGTAGGCATCATGAGTGGAGCCGTAGCCATGTTCTTCGTCCTCTCCACACCTGTCAACGTGCCGCTCTTTACCTTTGGAATACAGGCGAGCTGGATGCTATGGATTGCCGACAACTCCCGTCTCATCACAGCTGTTGTCCTTGCACTCTTCCTGAGTTTCGGCATCGTCAGCATCATCAACAACGTGCAGGAGATTATCCGTATGCGCACAAGCATCAAGGATAAGTCTGCCACACATATTCCTTGGGCATTGGAAGCATACAGGTAGTCATCGGCTCGGATTATTAACCTGAATTCGTTTAAATGCGACAAGCATAGAAGTTTTCCATTTTTCAGAGTGAAATATTATCGTATCAAAAACAAAAACTAACCACGTAAGAGATTTCTCTACGAACAATTCTGAAATAAACAAAATGATTAAGAAAATATTTTTGCATAGTCTCCTGTTGACATGTACCATTCTAAGCATACAGGCTAAAGACTTTAAGGGTGTCGTATGTGACGCCAAAACCAAACAGCCACTTGGACAGGCTCTTGTAGTATCTGCATCAAACGCAAAGGTTTCAAATCAGGTATATACAGACGATGAAGGACGTTTCATGATTACTTCTGCCGAAGATGACGTCGTTCTTTTGTTCAAGCTTGTTGGCTATGAAGATAAGAAACTGATAATTGAACAGATTGGTTCGAATGTTGGTAAGGTATTGCTTACGCCAGTAGTCTTGTCAGAGGTCTCTGTCACGGCATCCACAAGCAATCATGATATTGACAAGGACACGTATATCATCACGGATGAGATACGTAAGGGTGCATTCAATGCCGGTGAGATGCTTGGTAAGTTGCCAAACATCATGTATAGCTTTTATGATACGAAGATAAGAGTGAATGGCAAGGAGAATGTTCTGCTGTTGGTTAATGGAATGGAGAAGCCTGAGAGCTATATCAAAGACATCAATCCAAAGAGAATAAAGTCTGTCGAGGTCATCAACAATCCGAGCGGACGCTATCTCTCGGAAGACTATGAGGCAGTAATCGACCTTAAGCTTTACGAAGATTATGTTGGTATGGACCTTGCTATAGGTGAAAATCTTATGGCGAGTATGGATAAGCTTGACACATGGAATTGGTTGTTCAGGGAAGTTCCAAACATAAATTTCACCGAGACACGCAATAATGTCTCATGGAATGTCGGATATGATTACGAACAGCAGAGAATAAGTATATATGAAGGTACCACGACCATTTACCCAGAGCGTTTATCCTCAGGTACGGTAAGGCATGATGATGACGAGGATAATATAAGGAAGAGAGACAATAATCACAGGGTGTTTGCAGGTCTTGACTACGACATATCAAAGAATCATCAGGTGGCTGCACAGATTAAATACTCAAATGGCGATGGTTGTTTGGATATGGCTAATGATATGTGGTACAGTAAGCAGGGTGTTACCTATTATGACAAAACTCAGTATGTTTATAAAGATGACAAGATAGACAATCTTGTCGGTTCGTTGTTCTATAATGGTAAGCTTGGAGAGCAATTCAAGATTTATAGCGATTTGAACTACAACTACTACAATAATAAGAGTCACACATTGCTTAGTCAACAGGATTTGTTCAATACGGAAATACGCTATCTGTCAAAGAAGAATTACTTGCGTTATAATGCAGATGCAACATATAGTATAGGTAAGTCATCGATTAAGTTTGGCTATTCAACTACATGGATAAAAGCAGAGGCAAAAGATATGTTGCGTAATATTGGACAAAGTGAAACTGAAGACTATCGTAACAGACTGTTCACATACTACTCTTGTAAGGTGTCTCCAAAATTCAGCTTCTCTCTTGGTGGTGCTGGCGAATGGATAAGCAACGAGTCTTCATGGGGTAAGGAGACACATTTCTCCTTCTTCCCTGATGTGAGGTTAATGTATAAGGAAGGCAACAAGCTCGATGCAACCTTGCAGTATAGCAGTGGCGTCACTTATCCTTCACTGTCACAGAGGATGCAGACATATAGGACTGACTCTCTGTCTATGTTCGTCGCTAATCCAGAACTGAAGCCAATGGACACGCATAACCTTTCGGCACGATTGCATTTCTTCAACTGTCTTACACTTACTCCATCCGTACAGTTCAGCCCGAACAATCATCAGGACTATTTTTCATTGATGAACGACGGCTATGTGTCACGCAGTTTTGTCAATTCTGATTACAGGTTGTATTCAGTTAGACTTGACTTTTACAAGACATTGTGGAAACGCTTGCAAGTTTCGGCAAATGTGACTTTTGGATACGATAGGTTTACATATAATGAGTATAACAATAGTTCAAGGAATTTGACTGGTGGATGTACTTTAGTATATTTGTTGAATCAACGTACAATATTTTTGTTGGAGTACAAGAGCGTGAATAGAAAGATACTCTCGCTTCAGGGTTATTCTTGGGGTGGAGATAATTATATTATGCTTGCAGCTCGAAAGAATTTCTGGCATGACAAGGCACAAGTAATGCTTGGGTATATGCCACCAATACGTGCATTGGAAGGAAAATCCACTAGTGGTATTCAGACTCCTTTCTATAGCCTTGAACGTGAAAATAATCAGAATGTGTTGCTTCGCAATATGCTTATGCTTCGTGTCAATGTCCGTATGAGTCACGGAAAGCGTACAAAGAAGAAGACATACGAATCAACAGTGGATGATGAAGTGATAATTGAAAAGTAAGAAAAAAGCTACTGCGGAATAATGACCTCGATACTGCGCAGTATTGAGGTCATTATTCCGCAGTAATGTTTTTCTGAGCATTTAACAGGTGTTTAACAGCTATTAAATGTCCGTTAAACATTCGAGCACTGTTCGGACAGTCCTATAATACGAAAGAATCAATTGCCAAATATCGACCTAAACTATTTTCACTTTCAAGCGACAAATTTAGAAACTTTTGTTTTGCGCTCCATAAATAATGAATTTTGAATTCTGAATTATGAATTGCTCTTGAATTCCTCTGGCATCTGTGTGTCTATACCGTCACGACGAGCATAGATGTGAGGCGACATAATCTCAACATTAGCCTCAAAGAAACGGCGGAGAAGGTTCTGATGCAGATCTGAGTATATGCGTGCAATATTCTTGGCATCCTTTGTGTAGGCATTTATCTCATACTCAACATAGAAGTCATCGAGTGATGTCGTTCGCATGAATGGCTTTGGATGATGTAGAATGCCTAATGTCTCAAGAGCAGCACCTTCCATTATCTCTTTGACCGTCTGCCAAGGGACGTCATAACCTATTGTAACCTTGGTATGTACGATTATTCCATAGTTGTGGGCAGCCACCGTGAAATTGGATGTCTGAGAACCCATAAGACTTGAATTCTGAATAGTAATGACCTCGTTCTTGCGTGTACGAATACGAGTGACAAGCATGGTCTTCTCAATCACTTCGCCCTCTGTGTCACCCACCTTGATAAAGTCACCAATACGGAATGGGCGCATGTACGTCATCACCATTCCAGCCATCACATTACCGATAATAGATGTAGAACCGAGTGAGACTATTACACCTATAAACACAGACACTCCTTGGAAAATCTCCGAATTGGAGTTTGGCAACAAAGGCCAAATCATCACGAACATGAGAGAGTAAAGGAGCGTGCGCAGTATGTAGTATGTAGGCGAAGCCCAGTCGGAATAGAATCCGTTGATTTTTAGTCGCTCCGATTCTATCTCCAAAGCAATATAACGAATACCCCTGACGAGGTAGCGGAAACACAAGTATATGACTCCAATCTTGAACAAATTAGGTAGATAAGCAATGAAAGCACGTACTATGTCCTTAAATGGATTCCAAATGTAGCCAAGCAAAGTGTAAGTAAATGTCTCCGTCTCTGGGAAGATGGAGAACAAAAGCGGTACTGTCACAAACAACTGCAAGAAGATAAGCAAGATGCGAATGTACCTGTAAATGATAACAAGAACAATTCCTTGCTTATGTATGTCAAGCAACTCGTATCCTTTGATACGAATAGATTTTGTGCGTCTAAGTATATGAAGGACAGTGCGGAACTTCCAACGTGCAAATAACTTGTTGGTCAGTATAATAATGATAATCTGAACGATGATGATTCCAAGAGCCTCGAGTATGCGTGACATCTTCTGTCGTAGTCCGTACTCTTCGTTCAGCTGTTGTAGTTTGTCTTGGATTATTTCCGCATATTCTTTTGCCAGTTCATCCCTTGCCATGTCCTGCCACAAGGCATCTGTATCAGTAATACTCAGCACAACCTCGTCATTTACCATAATATCGGTAAACAAATCGCCACTATAAGTATAAACTGAGTCAGCATAAAACGACAGCTTATGTCCAAGAGACTCAATTATCTTCTTACATTCACGCACACGCGCTTCTGGTAACATTCCTCCCTTTCGTGCATATAGTGTGAAAAGCGTGTCCTTGTCAATTATGAGTGGTGCGCCAACCGTCACTTTGCGCAGAGAATCAATCCTTTGCTTACGAACCACTTGTGCAATGGAATCCTGACGTGTACTCAATCCAGTCTTCTCCAGTTCCTCCTGCATCAGAATCCTCTGCAACTTGAGTTCCTGAATCTCACTCATCAACTCCTGCATCAGGGAATCACGAGTAGTCAATTCGTCAGCTGTAACAACCAACGTGGTATCATCTGTAGTAGAAACTGTAACGTCTGAAGTTTCTGATGTCTGGGCAAATAGACGTAATGGGAAAACCACGAAAGCAGTAAGAACTACTACTATAACATTATGCTTTATATATTTATACATTGTATTCATGTTCTGTGTTTTTTGACATTCTTATGCTATTTAGAGTTAATCACACAATTTTTATATCAGTTTCCCAACATAAAATTGAAGTCTGCTCCTCATAAATTTTAGATTTCTTCACTCCTCAACCAGCGCTTCACACCAGTTTCCGTCGTGCTTTTGGCAAAAGTACGAAAAAATTACAACATACCCACTCATTTACCCCAAAATATAGAATAAACATACAAAATACACATCCAATCCATAGAACAAACAGGGGTAAACAAATCAAAAAAAACAGTTACAATCTTCACAGATTGCAACTGTCCTAAACTTTGTTTCATCCAAACGTTTAATAACCAAATACTAATACCTTATAACCTATACTAATTATAACCTAAACTTTCGCTTTCTTAAACAAAACGTTTACTTAACTAACCAAACCTAACTAACCAATCTTATTTACCACTAACTAACACCTATACTTTCTGATACTTAACTTCCTAAATCTTTCTACCTATATGTAATTAACACTTATGTATTTCTTTATCCTCCGTCACCGATTGCGGAGTACATAATTGTTATCCTAATTCAAAAAAATATCCTAAATTTTACCAATCTTTTTTACTCTTAAAAACAATTTATACCTTGAGAACAATTACCTTAATACTAATACCTTAACTAACCTATTTTAATAATCAATCTGTTTCCTTTCGGAAACGTGAGGATTCACATCCTGATGTCAGAAGTACTTGAACCGATTAAGAAAACTCTCAATCAAATGTCCTTGTTTTCTTTTGACACTGCAAAGGTACGGACTTCTGCAGATGTGACAAGGATTTTTTCAAGAAAAATGAAAAAATTATTGAAATTCTTAACTTATATCAATAAATGTGTGCCCACACACAGCAAAAATAGCGTTTTGTGTGCCCACACACGCGATTTTTGAGGTTTGTTTTGGGAAAACGGACAACTGTTAAGAAGATTTGGATTTTAAAGGCTGAAAATGACGGAACAAGATGGATTATAAGGCGAAATGCTTTTTTCTTTAATATAAAAGGTGTACCTTTGCAAACTCACAAAGGTAAAAAAGAATAGGATATAATAGATGATAACAGTTGATAATCTCGCAGTAGAGTTCGGAGGCACTACCCTCTTCAAGGATATTTCATTTCAGATAAACGAGAAAGACCGCATTGCCCTCATGGGAAAGAATGGAGCAGGAAAGAGTACACTCCTGAAGATTCTTGCTGGCGTGCGTACCGCAACAAGAGGAACGGTAACAGCGCCAAAGGACACGGTCATCGCTTACTTGCCTCAGCACTTGATGACTGAGGACGGACGAACAGTCTTTGAGGAGACTTGTCAGGCATTTGCACATCTCAAGGAGACGGAGAAGGAGATAGATGCCATCAACAATGAACTTGCCACACGTACCGACTACGAGAGCGACGAATATATGGCTCTCATAGAGAAGGTGAGCACTCTCAGCGAGAAATTCTACGCCATCGACATGACCCACTTTGAGGAGGATGTGGAGAAGACTCTCATCGGTCTCGGATTTGAGCGCAAGGACTTTGACCGTCCTACGAGCGAGTTCTCCGGAGGATGGAGAATGCGTATCGAGCTTGCCAAGCTCCTGCTCAAGAATCCAGACGTACTCCTTCTCGATGAGCCTACCAACCACCTCGACATCGAGTCAATACAATGGTTGGAGGACTTCATCAAGGAATCGAGCAAGGCTGTAGTGGTCATCAGTCACGACCGCAAGTTCGTGGACAGCATCACGACACGCACGATAGAGGTGACGATGGGTCGCATCTACGACTACAAGGCTTCGTACTCACACTACCTCGAACTTCGCAAGGAACGTCGCGAGCAACAGCAGAAGCAATATGAGGAACAGCAGAAGATGATAGCTGAGACAAAGGACTTCATCGAGCGTTTCAAAGGAACTTACTCCAAGACACTTCAGGTGCAGTCACGCGTCAAAATGCTTGAGAAGCTTGAACTCATAGAAGTAGATGAGGAGGACACAAGTGCACTTCGTCTCAAGTTCCCACCATCACCACGCTCTGGTCAGTACCCCGTCATTGCCAACGGTGTAGGCAAATCGTTCGACAGAGTAATCTTCAAAGATGCCTCATTCACTATTGAACGTGGCGAGAAGGTGGCTTTCGTGGGACGTAACGGCGAAGGTAAGTCAACCATGGTCAAGTGTATCATGGGCGAACTGGAACACGAGGGCGAGCTTCAACTCGGTCACAACGTGCAGATTGGCTATTTTGCCCAGAACCAGGCAGCACTCCTCGACGGAGAGTTGACCGTGTTCCAGACGATAGACGACGTTGCAAAGGGCGAGATACGCAACAAGATTCGCGACCTCCTCGGAGCATTCATGTTCGGAGGCGAGGAAAGCACGAAGAAGGTGAAGGTACTTTCCGGAGGCGAGCGCACTCGTCTTGCCATCCTCAAGTTACTCCTCGAACCAGTGAACCTCCTTATCCTCGATGAGCCGACGAACCACCTTGACCTCAAGACCAAGGATGTGCTCAAACAGGCTCTCAAGGACTTCGACGGCACGCTCATCGTGGTGAGTCACGACCGCGACTTCCTCGATGGTCTCGTCAACAAGGTTTACGAGTTCGGTCACCAGAAGGTGAAGGAACACCTCTGCGGAATATACGAGTTCCTCGAGACAAAGAAGATGGAAAGTCTTCAGGAATTAGAGAAGAAATAATAAAGACAAAGACCCTCTCTGCCCATACGGGCATCTCCCCCTCTATGGGGAGAACCGTCCGGAGAATAGTGCGAACCATATCGGGGTTCAGTCATTAGTCACCTCCCCTCGGGGAGGACGGGTGGGGGCGGCCATAGGTTATTAAGCAACCCTACAAAAAACTTAAAAGATGTATTACGTAACAAAAGAACTGGAGATTTCGGCGAGCCACGCTCTCCGTCTCTCCTACCGAAGCAAATGTGAGAACCTCCACGGTCACAACTGGATTGTAAGGGTTCATTGCAAGTCAAAAGAACTGAATGAGGACGGCATGGTCATCGACTTCACCCACGTGAAGGAGAAGATTCACGGCTATCTCGACCACGGCAACCTGAATGACCTCTTGCCATTCAATCCGACAGCCGAGAACATAGCCAAGTGGATATGTGACCAGATTCCACAATGCTGGAGAGTGGATGTGGAAGAGAGCAAATGCAATCTCGCCACATACATTGATGATGAGATGTAAAGCCCCACACACGAAGATTTATGAAGATAAACGAGATATTCTACTCGCTTCAGGGTGAGGGTCACTACACAGGCACCCCAGCAGTATTCGTCCGCTTTGCAGGATGCAATCTCAAGTGCAGCTTCTGCGACACCGACTTCACGTCATTCACGGAGATGACCGAAGATGACATCGTGAAGGAAATAGGCCAATATCCTACCAACCACATTGTCATAACGGGTGGCGAACCGACACTACAGATTACCGCATCACTTGTGTCAAAGCTGCATGAGGCTGGCAAGTACGTGCAGATAGAGACGAACGGCACGAACGTCCTGCCCGAAGGTTGCAACATCGACTGGGTGACATGTTCGCCAAAGTACAAGGCAGTACGCCTGCAGCACATCGACGAGCTGAAGGTCGTATTCGAAGGTCAGGACATGAGCCAATACGACGGTCTCACGGCAAGCGAATACCGTCTGCAGCCTTGCGACACGCAGGACGAGGGAAAAAACAAAGAGATACTCAGACAAACAATTGACTTCATTCTAAAGAATCCAAAATGGAAACTATCACTCCAAACGCACAAGATATTGAATGTGCGATAAGAACCATCATAAGAGCCATAGGTGAGGACCCTGACCGCGAGGGACTCGAAGGCACTCCAGAACGTATAGTACGTATGTTCAAGGAGATTTACCGCGGATATGACGAAGAGCAGAAACCTAAGATTACCACATTTGTCAACGATGCACATTCGTCCGACATGATATGTGACTCAGGCGAATTCTACTCTATGTGCGAGCATCACATGATGCCTTTCTTTGGCGAATACCACTTTGCCTACATCCCAAGTCCTACAGGCAGGATTCTCGGCATCAGCAAGGTTGCAAGAGTCGTTGGCTACTGTGCAGCAAGGCTACAGTTACAGGAACGCCTTGGACACGACATCGTCAATATGCTCTCAGAGGCACTCAACGGCGAAGCACTCGGATTTGCCATCGTCCTCCGCGGCAAACACATGTGCAAGTCGATGCGAGGCGTCAAGAACAACGGACCGATGTGCACAGCCTACTTCACAGGCAAGTTCAAGGAAGATGCACAGCTCCGCAACGAGTTCCTGCTGCTGATGAACAATAAATAAACATTCGTACAAAAAACATCTCCTACCAACAATGAAACACCTAACCATCTCACTCCTGTTTATTGCCAGCATGATTGCTACGAGCTGCAGCGGTCAGGACAACGGTGAAAAGGAACAGGAAGTACTCATCGAGACATCGATGGGCGACATACGTGTGAAACTGTATAATGATACCCCCGGACACAGGGACAACTTCATACAGAACATCAAGGACAAGAAGTATGACGGCACATACTTCCATCGTGTGGTGCGCAACTTCATGATTCAGGGAGGCAATCCCGACCATCGTCCAGGCGAGGTGGTCGATACCACAAAAGAAGTAGAAAGGATTCCTGCCGAGATGAAGTTCCCTACCCACTTCAGCCGCAAGGGTGTACTTGCTGCCGCACGTGACGAGGACGACATCAACCCAGAGAAGATGTCTGACAAGTACCAGTTCTACATCGTGACAGGCAAGAGCGTTTCGGATGCCGATCTCGACAACTACGAGAAGGCACGTGAGGAGAAGGTGGCAGAGGAACTTTACAACAAGAAGATTGCAGAGCCTGCCAATGCTGCCAAGATACAAGCCTATCGTGAGGCAAGGGAACAGTATAAGCTCGGATATTTTCTCCAAGACCTCATGACAGAGGCAAGACGTGAGGTATCGGACAATCCCCCACTCACCTATCCAAAGAATGTGCGTCGCGCATATCGCATTCATGGCGGTGCTCCTTGGCTTGACGACGACTACACCATCTTCGGCGAGGTCATCGAAGGCATGAAGGTGGTTGACAACATCCAGAAGGTACGCACCTCTGCAAAGGAAGTACCACTTCAGGAGATAAGAATCATCAAGGTGAGTGTGGTGGAATAAGAGACCCACCCTACCCCTCCCTACAGGGAGGGAACTGAGTCACCCTGTCCGCGGAAATATTAATTCACAACAACTCCGTTGACTTCTTCGGTGCTCTCAAATCTTAATTCTTAATTCATAATTCTTAATTTACTTCGTTGAGACCTTCGGTGTTCTCAAATCTTAATTCTTAATTCATTTGTAAGGTGCAAGTAATCTACGAAGACAATCATATAATAATAGTATCGAAGCGCTCAGGCGAGATTGTGCAAGGCGACAAGACAGGCGACGAGCCACTCGGCGAGAGCGTGAAGAGATACATCAAGGAAGCATACGCCAAGCCTGGCAACGTGTTCCTTGGTGTGGTGCATCGTCTTGACCGTCCCGTGAGCGGACTTGTCATGTTTGCACGTACAAGCAAGGCGTTGCCACGCCTCAACAAGATGTTTGCAGGCAGCGACGTACACAAGACATACTGGGCAATAGTGAAGGACATGCCACCAAAGCCTGAGGGAACACTCATCCATTGGCTTGTACGCAACGAGAAGCAGAACAAGTCATACGCCTACGACAAGGAAGTGCCAAACTCAAAGCGTGCCGAACTCGACTATAAGGTTATCGGCAGGAGCGACAACTACTACCTCCTTGAGGTCAATCTCAAGACAGGTCGTCATCATCAGATACGTTGTCAGCTCGCCAAGATGGGCTGCCCTATCAAGGGCGACCTCAAGTATGGAGCCAAGCGAAGCAACCCAGACGGTAGCATCTGCCTCCACTCACGCCGCATGGAGTTCATCCACCCTGTGAGCCAAAAGCAAATCATCGTCGAAGCACCAGTACCCAACGACCCACTATGGCAAAGCTTTAATGCTAATTAGGAACTAAGCGAAGCGTTCTCACTGACAGAAGGGAAGTAATGAGAAACTGAAACACAGAGAACACAAAGGCTCAGAGGACACACACAGAAAACAAAACTTCATGCCAACGGCATTCTCTACATTTTGAATACCAATAAAAGACAATGTATAACATCTAACAAAAATAAAAACTTATTCAAATGAAAACAATTCTCTCGCTATGCACATTCATCGCGGCAACTGCAAGCATGAATGCACAGAGCATTACTGCCCCTCAGTCAGGCAACATCCTCGATATCTTGTCTGGCAATATCGCAGGAACAAACGTAATCAATTACTCTGGTGACCCTACAAGCTCAGGACCTTACATCATGATTAATGGTATTAGATCATTCACTTACCAGAGCCCTCTGTTCATTGTAGATGGCATCATCTACGATGGTGACGTATCATCCATCAATCCTAACGATGTTGAAAGCATCTCTGTCATAGACGATGCAGCCACACTCGCCAAGTATGGCAATCGTGCCAACAACGGAGTCATTGCTATAAAGACAAAGAGCGGCAAGCGCAGCAAATCATCTGAGCCAAAGGAAAGAATCAATTTCCGTGGCAAGTGGGGAGTAAACTCCGATGCCATCGGTCAGTACGACCTTGCAACTGCGGATGAGTATCGCAACTTCCTTACGAAGGAAGAATACTACTCACAACGTATTTCTGACACAGAAGTTAAGACTGTAAACAACTATGACGACTACTTCCGCAACAGTATGCGCCAGGAATACAACATCGACTACGCAAACGAATTTGACAAAGGCAATATCTTTGCAAGCATCGGCTTCCTTGACAACAATGGACTCTTCAAGGACAACAGCTACAAGCGACTCACCGCAAGAGTAAACGCAAGATACAATCCAACAGAAAACATCAAGCTTGGCATCAACACATCTCTCACTTTCGACAACAGGAAAAAGTCTGTAGATGATTATGAATACATGCTTGACATAATGGCAGGTGCTCCACTCATGCCAACTGACGAAGTAGAAAGTTTCTACAACTCCATTCCAAACTTGGATTACAAGCAGACAGCATCCGTGTTCTCACTCAACGCATTCGCAGACTTCAAGCTCACTGAAGCTTTACGTCTCAACGTCAATGTGTCTTGGGTATCCAACAATACTGAATATAAGAAAATATCAAAGAAAGGAGAGTTAGATTTTAATAAGTTCACCAGTACCAATTTGGGCACAAGATACAACGGGTATTATCAGATGGACTCGATTGGATTGTCATCAACCTATACTACACTTACTCCTGAAGTAAAACTCTCATGGAGCAAGGATTGGAATAATTCCGCTTTGTATCTCCAAGGTGGATATATGCATCATAGCATAACAAAAGACATGAGCGGTAAGGAACAAGACCTTGACCTCAGACCTTACGGTAGTAATAGATACAATATGCCAATGAGCATATACGAATATGATGAGTACGATGCCATTACAGCTTCATGCAATTGGTACAAGGGTAATTTCTCTGTAGATGCCAATGTACGTTTTCAGAACTCATCATTGTACAAGCAAATAAATGATGAAAACAAATGGTTCACCAACTGGGGAGTAAAGACAGCTTGGAACATTCCTGTAAAGGTAAGCAACATAAATATGCTTGAGGTTTACGCAAGCTACGGAAAGACTGGCAACGATGCTCCAATAAAAGAATACATTGACAAATATAATCGCTATCTACTCTTAAATTCACTGGACTATGAGAAGACAACAACTCTCACTATTGGCGGTCACACAACCTTATTCAACAATAGGCTGACCGCAGATATAAAATTCTTCCATAACAAAAATCATGATGTGACAAAATATATTTATTATAGAAGAGTCATACACGTAGACACAAAAGATTTTGACATAAGCAACAATGGTGTGAACCTCACTGTAAAGGGAACTCCTATACAGAACAAAGACTTTCGTTGGGACATATCACTCAACCTCTCACACTATCGTAACAAACTATCTGACTTTAAATACGAAATAGAGGCATTCAATTTTGTTCATGTGGGTGTCATTAAGTTGAAGAACGGAGACGACATCACCTCAATCCGACTTAAAGAATTTGCAGGCGTTGATAACAACAACCGTACCTTATATTACTTGAAGGACGGAAGTACCAGCATAAATACCGATAATGCAAGAACCAAGAACTACGGCAACAACACGCCTGACCTGTTCGGAGGACTTGGCAACACCATTCGTTATCGTAACTTCGACTTCCACCTTGGTCTTGGATTCCAGATTGGCGGAAAGGTATTTGATTCAGACTATTATGAGATGATGTATTGTGGCAGAATATTTAAAACAAACATCCACAAAGATCTGCTCAACAAAGGCGATATAATAAGTGTGAGAAACAGAGTACGATACGACTGCATCACCAATGCATCATATCTTAACATAAACAATGTAGTGTTCGGATATTTTCTCACAAAGGATGCTGTAAAGCCACTCCATGTGCGCTCTCTCCGCATATATGCCGATGCCGATAACCTTGCACTCTTCTCAGCACGTAAAGGCATGGACCCACGCAACCTCTCCTTCTATGGTGCTGGCATCAACGTTGGTTTCTACCCAATGATGCGCACCATCAGCCTTGGAGTGGAAGTAGGACTGTAATCAATTCATAATGCATAATTCATAATTGCTCCCTATGTCCCCCTTCGGGATATAGGGGGCTTTTTTGTGTTTGTTCCCGAACAATTCTTCCGTTCTTCCCAAACAATTCCTTCACTGTTCCCGAACAATTTTCATATTGTTCCCGAACAATTTTTGAAATACCTTAGTGGTACAGTCATACCACTAAGCGGTACGGTCGTACCACGGCGTGGTACGACTGTACCACGCCGTGATTTACAGAATTGTTACCGAACAACGCAAAAACTCATGCTGAACAATGAAAGAATTGTTCGGCATGAATACAAAAAAGCATGGTGATGATTTCACACAAAAAGATTCTACAATATTTTGTACGTGTATTTCTTCAACCACTCGAATTACACGAATTTTCACGAACTTCAAGTCTGCTTGTTTTATTACACAAAGACAACTCGTGTTGTCTGCGAATAACACGAATGCCATTCGGCTTCATGTCGTGTTCCAGATTCGTGTAATTGGCTACGCCGAGCTAAAGGTTCGTAATTGCACATGCAATTCTTCGTGTAATGAAAAAATCCATGAACTACCAAATTAGTGAAAATTCGTGTAATTCGTGGTTAAAAAAGTTAGCTACAATGAATCTTGTAGACCACAAAAAAAGCCTTCGGAACAAATGAATGTTCCGAAGGCAATATTGAGAATTAAAAAGAAAATTACATATTCATACCACCGTCAATCTGGATAACCTGACCAGAAACGTAGCTTGACATGTCTGATGCGAGGAAGAGACATACGTTAGCGATGTCCTCTACCTGACCACCACGACGAAGTGGAATCTTAGTCATCCAGTCCTTGCGTACCTCCTCTGGGAGCTGAGCAGTCATAGCTGTCTCGATGAATCCTGGAGCAACGGCATTAGCACGTACACCCTTAGGACCGAGCTCCTGAGCAATAGACTTAGCAAGACCAATCATACCAGCCTTTGAAGCTGAGTAGTTACACTGACCTGCGTTACCGTGAACACCAACAACTGAAGACATGTTGATGATTGAACCACCACGCTGACGAAGCATGATTGGAGATACAGCGTGGATGAAGTTGAATGCAGACTTGAGGTTTACGCCGATAACAGCATCCCACTGTGCCTCAGACATACGGAGCATAAGACCATCCTTTGTGATACCAGCGTTGTTTACGAGTACGTCGATTGAACCGAAGTCAGCGTGAATCTTCTTAACAACTTCCTCTGTCTCTGCAAAGTCAGCAGCATTACCTGCGTATGCACGACAAGTAACACCGAGAGCCTCGATTTCCTTACGAGTAGCCTCAAGACCTGCAGCCATTTCATCGTTGAGAACGAGGTCAGTGAAAGCGATGTTAGCACCTTCCTTAGCAAATTTAATGGCAACAGCCTTACCAATACCACGAGCAGCGCCTGTGATGAGGGCTGTCTTTCCAGTTAAAAGTCCCATAATGTTTTCGTTTTTATTTAGCTTCGAAAGCTTACAGCTTTCTCATCTTGTAGTTAAAGGGAGTTAAAAGGAGTAAATAGAAGTAAAAAGACGATAGACTATTCGTCAATTTATCCAGACAAGGTAACGTCTCTTTACTCCATTTTACTTCTATTTACTTCCCTTTACTCCTAAATGTGAAAGTTCTTCCGAAACCTGAGTTTATTATTTAGTTTGTTCTATTTTATCACTAAGTTTCGTCCGAGTGACTTGAGCACAAGTCGGCGAACATAAGGATGAAGTTCCTCAGCATCGTTGAGTGCGTACCTACCATATATGTAAGGAATCTCACATCCCTTGAGACAGAAGTGAGCAATCTCGGCTGTGAGTCGCACGTTACGACATTCAAAGACACCCTTCTCCACTCCTTCGTTAAGGATGCGGCGGAAAAGGTTAATCTCGTTCTTGTCAAACGTCTTGCGCACAGATTCAACCTTCCAGATGTCGCGGAAGAACTCTGCACGGAGATTACCATTACGATAAACTGCTTCCTTGATGACTTCGAGGTGAGCAAAGATGAGCTGCACCATCTTGTCCTCCGGAGAGATGTTGCGACGAGAGACCTCCTCCAGTTTCATGTACAGACGTTCAAGTTCTGCCTCGATAACTGCAAAGTATATCTCCTCTTTGTTCTTAAAGTATGTGTATAGCGTACGTCTTCCCTTGTTTGATGCAACGGAAATATCGTTCATGGTTGTGCCTTCGAAGCCGTTCTTTGCAAAGAGCACTCGAGCCACGTCCACCAGTATCGCCCTTGTCTTAGAGAGTGCCATAATGTTTCCTAATAAAGTTCATTCATCAATTATTCAACCTATATTGCTGTTTTTGCCGCCAAGCGACCAGTTAGGCACCTTAGTGCAAAAACTATAACCGTACAGGTTTAGACCTTTTCATCAAGAACAATCAGGACCGAAGTCTGAGAGCCTCAACTCGACTGCAAAATTACACATTTATTTTGAAACGTCCAAATGATGCTTGCACATCATTTACACAAAACCTGCATACGCAGTTATATTTCAACAAAATATTTTTCGCACACTTTGCAAAAATTTTTATTGATCGAATAGCACACGTATTGCGTCTGTCACTTTCTTGACAGGTTTTACGGCAATCTTAAACTTGCTCGTGTCAAGTCCATTCATGTTGGCAGAAGGTATGACGATGGTAGAGAATCCAAGTTTCTCTGCCTCAGCTATGCGCTGAAGTATTCGACTGACGGGACGTATCTCACCACTAAGTCCGACCTCACCCGTCACACATACCGTACGGTCAATGCCCATATCAAGGTTACTGGACAGCACGGCTGCAATCACACTCATGTCGATGGCAGTGTCCGTCACCTTTATTCCTCCTGCAATATTAAGATAGACATCCTTCTGTCCTATCTTGAAGCCAACACGTTTCTCAAGTACGGCAAGCAACATATTGAGACGACGGAGATCAAAGCCTGTTGCCGAACGCTGTGGTGTACCATAAGCCGCCGTGCTGACGAGAGCCTGTGTCTCGATGAGCAACGGGC
>JAFYAT010000074.1 GCA_017540585.1 Bacteroidaceae bacterium
ATTCAGATATAAAATCTTCTCTCGTCCATTACATTGATTTTGTAATTGGAAGGACATTCTAAAAACATCGTATCAATTAGAATGTAATTGGCTGGCTCTCGTGAGAGAACCAGCCAATATTTTTATTAGATAATTACAATAATTATGTTTTAACTACCTGTTAAGTGCTTGTTAACCTGCTGTTAATTAGAAGAACTTGATTTCCTTGTCAAGTATTTCTGAGAGAAGCTTGTTAGCAAGTGAGCTTGTTCCGAGACGGAGATACTGGTTTGTGAGCCACTTCTCACCGAGAACTTCCTTTACGATAGTGTAGTACTTGAGGGCATCCTCTACAGTCTTCATGCCTCCAGCAGGCTTGAAACCTATCTGAATACCAGTCTTGTTGTAGTACTCCTTGATTGCCTGACACATAACGTATGCAGCTTCTGGTGTAGCTGCAGGCTCAAGCTTACCTGTTGAAGTCTTGATATAGTCAGCTCCTGCGTACATTGCAAGGATTGATGCCTTCTTGATATTGCTTGCTGTTTTGAGGCAGCCAGTTTCGAGGATAACCTTTAACTTCTTGTCACCACAAACTTCCTTAAGTTCTGAGATTTCGTCGCAAACTGTCTCATAATCACCAGAAAGGAACTTTCCTACAGACTGTACGATGTCTATTTCTGTTGCTCCATCCTTGATAGCGAGTGCTGTTTCTGCTACCTTTACCTCTATAAAGCTCTGGCTTGATGGGAAACATGCTGATACACAAGCAATTTCTACTTCTTCGTTCTCAAGTGTGTCGTGGCAAACCTTTGCGAAGTTAGGATAAACACAAACTGTTGCTACGTGTCCCAACTCTGGGTAGTCGTCATCAAACTTGTTTACCTTCTCAACGAACTTGAGTACGCTCTCATCGCTGTCAGTTGTCTTGAGGGTTGTTAGTTCCACGCTGTTGAAGAGGAACTTCTTTACCTCCTTTGTATTATTCTCTTCGAGGTGCTTTGCAAGAAGATTTGCTACTTCTGCTGCTACTTTCTCATCGTTTAGGTCAGTATTGTACTGACTTAATGCTTCTTCGTATTTACTCATTTTACTATATTTTTAATGAATTATTCTTTATTCTTTGTGTCCATACAGATTGTAACTGGACCATCGTTAAGCAACTCTACTTTCATGTCAGCTCCGAATTCTCCTGTTCCTACTTGCTTTCCGAGGCAGAGACTTAGTTCATTACAGAATTTCTCGTAGAGTGGGACGGTTATTTCATGACTTCCTGCCCTTAGATAGGATGGCCGATTACCTTTCTTGTATGATGCCCAGAGAGTGAATTGTGAAACTACAAGTATCTCTCCGTTTACGTCCATTATTGATTTGTTCATCACGCCATTCTCATCATCAAATACTCGTAGTCCTGTTATCTTTTTACTCAGCCAAGTGATGTCTTCGACTGTGTCTGCATTTTCGCATCCTACAAGTACGAGAAATCCTTGACCAATCTTAGACTTCACGCAACCGTCAATCGTTACTGAGGCATGACTTACCCTTTGTATTACTGCTCTCATTTTGCAAATATAAATATTATATTTCGTTTACGTAAAATATTCTTTGATTATTTTTGCTTTGGACGTTCCTACGATTTTTTCTATTTCCTCTGATGATGCTTCCTTTATACGTTTTACGCTCTTGAAGTTCTTGAGGAGAAGTGTCTTTGTCGCTGGTCCAATTCCTTTTATATTGTCAAGTTCGCTTTGTACTTGACTCTTGCTTCGTTTGTCTCTGTGGAATGTTATGGCAAACCTGTGTACTTCGTCCTGTATTCTTGTCAAGAACTTGAATAGGGGAGAGTCCATCTCGATTCCTATTGTCTTCTGAGGAAATCCGAACAAAAGCTCGTTTGTCCTATGTCTGTTATCCTTGGCAAGTCCTGCAATTGGAATATCTATGTGTAGTTCGTCTTGTATTACCTTTCTTACGACTTCCATCTGTCCCTTACCTCCATCTGTTATGATTAAGTCGGGTAGGGTTCCTTGCTCATTTATAATTCTTGAATAACGACGATAAACGACTTCGCTCATTGATGCGTAGTCATCAGGTCCTTCTACAGTTTTTATGTTGTACTTCCTGTATTCTGATTTCGCTGGCTTTGCTTGTTTGAATACAACACATCCTGCTACAGCATCACTTCCTGATATGTTTGAGTTATCAAAACACTCTATTGTCATCGGGAGCTTTTCAAGCCCAAGTTTTCTTTGTAATTCTTTTAGAATGTTTGTTGCTCTTTGTTCAGGATTGAGTTTCTCTGCTTGTTTGAGGCTATCTATTCTGTATTGTCTTACATTCATTTTTGATAGTTCAAGCAGGTGTTTCTTATCTCCTCTTGTCGGAACTGTTATTGTTACGTCCTTTAACTCTATGTCGAGTGGAAAAGGGACTACTATTTCCTTTGAGTGACTTCCAAATCTTTCTCGCATTTCTGCTATACCGAGTACAAGGATTTCCTCTGCACTTTCTTCCATTCGTTTCTTATATTCGAATGTGAAGGCTTGGTTAACACATCCGTTTGATATGTGCAGGTAATTTATGAATGCACTCTTCTCTTCATCGTCTATGGAGAATACATCTATGTTATGGTATGTATTTGCTATTACTTCGCTTTTTTCACAGAACTCTAAAGCCATATCATACTTCTTCTTTATCTCCATTGCTTCTTCAAACTTGAGTTCTTCAGAGAGTGCTTCCATCTTTTTAAGCATCTTTTCGCAGATGATTCTTGTGTTTCCTTTGAGTATTTCTTTTACTTCAAGAATCATCTCCATGTATTCTTCTTGACTTTGTTTGCCTATACATGGTGCGTCGCATTTCTTTATATGATGTTCAAGGCAGATATCATATTTGCCTTTGTTTATATTTTCGATTGTGAGTGGCAGACGGCATTTTCTAACCTTATACATTTTGTCAATCAGGTTGAGCATGTTGTTTAATGTACCTTGATGCGAAAATGGTCCGTAGTATGTTCCGAGTCTTTTGTCAATATTCCTTGTTTTGAATATTCTTGGGAAAGTCTCGTTTGTTATACACACTGAAGGGTAGGTCTTGTCATCCTTTAGCAGAATGTTATATTTAGGTTTGAATTTTTTGATGAGACTGTTTTCTAATAGGAGTGCATCCTCATCTGTTGGTACAATTACATAGTTTATATCTTCAATCTTACTTACGAGTATTTGTGTCTTTCTTCTATCTACTGTTTTAAGAAAGTATGAGCTTACTCTGCGTTTAAGGTTCTTCGCCTTACCCACATAGATTATGTTTCTGTCCTTGTCAAAGTATTGGTAACAACCTGGACACTCTGGCATGTTCAGAACTATATTCTTGAGTCTTGCTATTCTTTCTTCGTTTTTTGTCATAAGAAGATTGATAATTGTTTCACGTGAAACAATTTGTTTCTAACTTTGTTATTTAAAGTGAGTTATGTGATTGTTTCTAACCATCCCTATACGTGTTATGAGTGTTTGTGACTATGTACTTGAAAGCTCATAATATATAGAGATGGTTAGTGTCTGAATTTTATATTCTAATGAGTGTAGTTATTTCTACATCGTCTCCGATGAATTCACGTCCCTTCAATCCTTCATCGCGAATCTCGATGATTGTGTTGACGTATATTTTCTTTGGGTTGAACTTCTTTACAAGGTTGATTGCTGCCTTGAGGCTTCCACCTGTTGCAAGAAGGTCGTCGTGAATAAGTACGATGTCGTTTGGCTCAATAGAGTCTGCATGAATCTCTATAGTGTCTTCGCCGTATTCTTTTGTATATGTCTCTCTGATTGTCTCTGCAGGGAGCTTACCTGGTTTACGACACATGACAAGTCCTGCGTTGAGTTTTCTTGCAATGGCTGAACCCATGATGAATCCGCGGCTTTCTATACCAACTACCTTGGTTATTCCCTTGTGCTTATAGAGCTCGTACATTTCCTCTTCCATTATCTCAAGACACTTTGCGTTCTTGAAGAGGGTAGTGACGTCACGGAAGTTAATTCCTGGTTTTGGAAAATCTGGAATACATCTCAAATTATCCAAAAGATACTGATTGTTCATCTTCTGTTTTTATTTAATTCTATTGTTGTAATTTGCTGAAATGAAATATCTAAACCTTTAATTGTTTCACGTGGAACATTTGTTGTAATCTTCGTTTCTATCGGGAATTTCTATCTTCCCATGAGTACGAGCATTATATTTATGTCCGATGGAGATACACCTGGAATACGTGATGCTTGTGCAAGGGTGAGAGGGTTGATTGCTTCGAGTTTTTGTCTTGCTTCGATGGAAATCTGTGTGAGATTAGGATAGTCGAATTTACCCTGAATTTTTATATTCTCCAGTCTTAGCATCTTCTCTGCTATCTGTTGCTCTCGCTCTATATAACCCTTGTATTTAATGTTTATCTCAGTTGCTTCAAGAATCTCTTGCATCAATTTTTCTTCGTTGATTACGTCTGAGATTTCTTTTATTTTTTTCTCAAAAGCGTTTATACTGCCGCGAATATTCTCTATTGTGATTTGCGGACGCCCCAGAAGTTCTGCAAGTTTTATTCCTTGTCGGAGTGGGGTAGTGCCAATCTTCTCGAGAGCATCGTTTATAAGTGCAGGCTTTAGTGAGAATGATTCTGTAAAACCGATGAGTTCGTTAATGGCTTCTTTTTTCTTCATCATTCTCTGATAGCGTTCCTCGCTCGCAAGACCTATCTTGTAGCTCATCTCTGTTAGACGCATGTCTGCATCATCTTGTCGGAGAAGAATTCTGTACTCAGCTCTTGAAGTAAACATACGGTATGGTTCATCCACACCTTTTGTTACGAGGTCATCGATTAGAACACCTATGTATGCCTCATTTCGTTTGAGTATAAATGGCTCTCCGTTGTTTATTTTGCCTTCTGAAGAATTGATGGCTGCATTTATTCCTGCCATCAGTCCCTGACCAGCTGCTTCCTCATAACCTGTGGTTCCGTTTACCTGTCCTGCAAAAAATAAGTTTTCTACTATCTTTGACTCAAGATTATGCTTAAGCTGTGTTGGATCAAAATAATCGTATTCTATTGCATATCCTGGACGATATACTTGTAGATTACGGAAACATTCTATCTTGCGTAGAGCGTTTATCTGTACATCCATTGGAAGAGATGAAGAGAAACCATTTAGATACATTTCATTGGTGGATTCACCTTCAGGTTCCAAGAACAACTGGTGCATATCCTTATCTGGAAATGTGTGTAGCTTTGTCTCTATGCTTGGACAGTAACGAGGTCCTATGCTCTGTATTTGTCCGTTGTATAGAGGTGAATCTTCAAATCCAGACCTGAGTATGTCGTGTACTTCTTTGTTGGTGTAACATGTCCAGCAAGGAAGTGCCTTTAGCTTTCTTTCTGTCGATGAATACGAGAAACTATGAAAATCGTTTTCTCCTTCCTGAATCTCCATTTTTGTGAAGTCAACGCTTCTTTTGTCAATTCTTACAGGAGTTCCCGTCTTCATTCTTCCGTTCTTTATTCCTGTGGCATTTATACTTTCTGTTAGCATCAGCGATGCAGGTTCAGAACATCTTCCTCCAGGGATTTTTGTTCTGCCTATATGCATCAAGCCATTCAGAAATGTTCCTGCTGTTATTATGACAGTTTTTGCGATGAATTCGGCATCCATAATTGTACGGACACCCTTTATCTTTTGTTTACCTTTGGCTCCTTCAGAGTCGTTTTCAACGATAATTTCCTTTACTTGGTCTTGCCATATATTGAGATTTGGAGTATTGTCGAGAATCTCTCTCCATGTCCAGATAAATTTCTCTCTGTCACATTGAGCTCGAGGACTCCATACTGCTGGACCTTTAGAGCGGTTGAGCATACGGAATTGTAGGGCACAACGATCGGTAACAATACCCATCTGTCCGCCCAAAGCATCAATCTCGCGCACAATCTGTCCCTTTGCAATTCCGCCTACAGCAGGATTGCAGGACATTTGAGCAATCTTGTTCATGTCCATTGTTATCAGACACGTCTTAGCACCAAGATTGGCGGCAGCTGCTGCAGCTTCACAACCTGCATGTCCAGCGCCGACCACAATTACGTCGTAAAAAAAAGTCATTTATTTCGGTATATCAGTTTTATGCTGCAAAGTTACGAATAATAGTAATCCATTGCAAGCGTCTTCAAGAATATCTATTACGTTCTCGAATCCTTGTGCTCCTCCGTAATATGGGTCAGGAACGTGGTCAACAACGAAAGTCTTGCAGAAATCTGTCATTTTTTTAATCTTCTGTTCGTCCTCTATTGTTGGAGCAAGTTCAATGAGTTTATCGTAGTTGGAATCGTCCATACTGATGATGAGGTCGAAGTTGTTGAAATCACTCTCTCTGACTTTTCTTGAGATATGTGTGAGATTATACCCACGTCTTTGAGCATGCATCTTCATTCTTGGGTCAGAACCTTCCCCTTGATGATATCCTATGATGCCGGCCGAATCCACTTCTATCTCTTCTGTTAAACCTGCTTCCTTAACAAGTTTTGCCATTATGGCTTCTGCCATAGGAGAGCGACAGATGTTTCCCAGACATACAAATAATATTCTTGTCATTATTTGATTTAATTTCTTTTTGAATTATGAATTATGAATTATCCTTACCTTTTGACACCTTGTCACCCTTCGTCAATCCTTCGCTAACCTTTCGTGAACCGTTCGTAATTCTTCCATGAAAAATCATCTGACGTTTTGATAGTCGTACTTTGAGAGTTTTTGACAAAATGTAACTGAGTATGTAGTTTCTTTATTGATACTTTATGATTTGAATGTAAATCTTTGATTGCAAATATACTTTTAAAGACACATATAGAGTACCTCAAAACTATAAAAACACATATCAAAATATGAAATCTTGCGTAGTTTAACTTTTTTTAACAAACATATTAAGCCTAACAACATAATTATTCATACTTTTGTCGCTGAATCATTCAATATAAGTGAGAATATAGATAAAGTGAATGTTATGTGGAATCGCAATTGGGGAAATGAACCTGCTAACTTATTGATTTCACAGTTGATTTGAGAAAATGTAAGAATTACAATAAAAACAGACATTTTGGTTTTTGTATGACGTTAATACATGTACTTTGTTCTTGACAGGGTATATTGTATTGTTTTATCGTTTGGTATATAATCATTTGGCTGTATTATATATGTGAAATTTTAGATAAAGTGAGTATATGTAAGTAAATCTATTTAACTGTATGAAAAGGAAATTAACATCTCTACTATTGGTTGCGATAGCCACCTTTAGTTTCTGTGTTGATTCGTTTGGCAAGACCAATGTGACCTCCACGTACTTGAAAGATGCAAATCTTACGAGCCTTAGTGGTTGGACATTGGATAAGTCGAACGGATGGGATAAGGGTTATACCGATTGGCAAACGTCAAATGATGTACCTGTAATCGAGTTTTATAACGACTGGGGTCCCAATGCTGGTAAACCTATTGGAAACACCAAGACATTCAATTTCTCTCAGAAGGTGACTCTTCCTGCTGGTTATTACCGTCTGGCAGTAAATGCTTTCTATCGTGAGGGAAATGGAAATGGTAAGAATGAAAAGGCTTATATCTATGCAGGCGATAAGCAGCAATATGTTGTAGGACTTAGTTCTGCTGGTGTTGGTGGTTATAGTGGAAGTAGTGACCTTGCTAAGGCTGCAAATGCTTTCTACCTTGGCAATTTTTCCAATGAATTCGATTTCAACGTAGAAACAGAAACTGAAATAGAGATTGGTTTCCACGGTTACATCGACACTTATTGCTCTTGGTGTATCCTCGGTCCTGTTACTCTATGGGAATATACAGCTGAGGATTATATGGAAGACTATAATAAGGAAGTTGCTGAAGCCGAGAAGCTTTATTCGCTCCCAATGAATAAGGACGTGCTTGCTGTACTTAAAGAAGCAGCAGGTAAGGCTTCAACCTTGGTTACTGTAGATGATGTTTCAAATGCTGTAAGTGCCTTGAAAACAGCTATCCAAAATGCAAATAATTCTATTGAAATTTATAGTGAAATAAACACTTACATCACAAAGGCAGCAGCTTATGGTACTGCTGTAAGTGCTGCTTTTGAGGCTTCAGGTATTAAGGCAGCCTATGAGGCAGGCACACTAACAAGTGTGGATGAGGCAGTTGATGCTTACAGAAATGCAATCATCGCTCAGACAGAAGTGGGTGCGGACATTACTGAAGCATTTGGTGAAATAGCATCTACTATGGAAGGATGGTCAACAGACAATACGGATTCTAATTGTCTGTTCCATATAAATGATTGGTCTAATGAGGGGCAAACTGATGGTTCAGGAATGCTTACTCCATTCATAGAGTTCTGGAGAAATGGAGGTATTCTTGGTAATGCAACCCTTAAACGTACATTTACGGGACTTAAACCTAATCAATATTATGAGGTAAGTGCTCTAATACGTGCTTATAATGAGAGTAGTGCTATTGAATTGACTGGTGCTTCTCTTTTTGCTGGTAAAGTTAAGTCCCTTGATATTTCCAACGGAACTGTCGGTTCAACTGGTTCTAAGGGAATGTATTATGGTACATTTAAGGTTATAGGAAAATCTGATGAAAACGGAGTTCTTGAGGCTGGAATCATCGTTGAAAACTGTAATTTCAATTGGATAGCAGCCAAGAATATTACTATCAAGGTAAGTGAAGATCCTGGATTGAACGAGATAAAGTCTCAATTTGCCACACTCCTTGCCAAGGCAAACGAGATTAAGGATCTCCCAATGCGAGCATCAGAGTCTTCTGCTCTTCTTTCTGCTATGGCTACTCCTGATGAAACAGAGGAAGCATACGAGACTGCAATCAAGAATCTTGATGCTGCCATTAAGGCTGCACAAACTTCTGTCAAGAAATACTCTGTTGCAGGTGTTTATGTAAACAGAGCTGACAAGCTTGATGCTAATGGTAAGGCAAGCTATATATCCAATGATACTTACTCTATTGTAAGTGCTGCATATAATGCTGGAACTCTCGATGAAATCACATCTGAGCAGATTACAGTTCTTGACGAAGCATTTGTTATTGCTACAAAACTGCAGACATCAGAGAACTCTGATTTTACCGGAGCAATCGTCAATCCAAGCTTTGAAACGGGTAACACAAATGGATGGACAGTAGGTTCTTCAAATGATACTGGTGCACGTGATAATAATAATTCTACATACGTAATGAGTGGTGCTGACGGCAATTGGGTATTCAACACTTGGCAGACAGGTCTTCCTATTACACAGACAATAACAGGCATTCCTAATGGAACATACAAGCTTAGTGCCGTTGTAGCTGCTGATCCAGGAACAAAGATTTTCATTACTGCAAATGATGAAATGACGGGTGCTTCTACAGACAAAAAGGAAAATGGTAAGCAGGTCGAACTTGAGTTTGTTGTTAAAGACAATACAGCAACCATTGGTGCTATTGGTGGTTCTGGTCAGAAGTACAATGCAGAGGGTGGTGATTGGTATAAGGTCGATAATTTCCATCTTACATACATATCTGACAAGATTCCTGCTGCCAATCTTGGTACAGCAACATTCACAGGTAATGACCAAGACGATGCTAAACTTGTCATTACATTCGATGAATTCTCTAATCAGCTTGCTGCACAGTCACCTGACAACAAGTATGTAATCAATATCAAGATAAATGATGAAGATTACACTAATACTTGTCCAGCTGATAAGGGTGCAGTTATTGCTTATAGCTTCTCAAGCATAGATGTTTACACAATTCTTATTCCTGAGAAGGGCATTAAGCTCGTAAACGCTGATGGTGACGTAATTGCAGAGACAAAGAGCCAGATTAAGGAGACATTCTCCCTCTATTCTGACACATTCACAAATGGAGACTTTGCCTTCGGAACTCCAGTTTCAGGAACAATTCGTACATACGCTAAAGATGTAGTCGCTGGCTCAGATGAGACATCTGGTATGCACAACATCACTGGATGGTCATATGCCGTAGGTGGTGATGCTCATGCTGCTGGCATCTTTGAATATGGTTCAGGAGTTGGTCTTGGTGACAATAATCATATAGTACCTGCCGCAGGTCCTGATGATAAGACTAACGGACATGCTCTTGGTGTTCTTGGTGTGTGGTCAGCATCTACAGGATATACACAAACTATTCGTCTTGGCAAGGGTGACTACATGGTACAGATACCTACATACAATGTAGGAGGAACTGATAATGTTGTTAGTCTTACTGGTGTACTTATCAATGGAAAGGGCACTTATTCAAAGACTACATCATTCAAGCCAGGCGTATGGACAACACAGACAATTGAGTTTACTCTTACTGAGACTTCTGCTGTAACTGTTTCTCTCGGTTATACTGCACCTAATAAGGGTTCTGGTAGTTGCCCTCATCTTTTCTACGATCGTGTAGATATCTTCATGAATGAGCAGATTGATGTTGCCAAACTTGCTTCTGCAAAGACAGATGCCCTTGCTTCTGTCAAGGCTCTTTCTCCAATAGGAGAGGGTATATTCAAGTATAGTAGTACAGATATTGAAAATGCTATTTCACAGATTGAAGCATGTACTACTGTAGAGGCTGTTAAGGCTGTCAAGATTCCTGAGATGAACTTGCCAGAAGAGAATAATGTGTTCCAGATTAAGTTGAAGTCATCGGGCAATTTCATGTCACTTAATGGTAACAATGGTGTTGTGCTCTCTAAATATGCACAACCACTTTATCTAAAGTCTTACAAGGGTGGTTATGCTATTTCTGATGGAACACAGAGCCTTGCTTATCTTGGAACAAATACTTGGTCACTTGTAGGTGCTGACAAGGCATCAACCATGATTATCACTCCTGTTGGTGATTCATACACTATCAAGAGTACCAATGGTTATGTTGGTGTTGACAGCGATGAAGCAGGTTCAAGTATTTTTGGTAACAAGGATGCATTTGAATGGCTGATTACTGAATATGTTCCTGTTGACATAAATATCGAGAATACATTTGTTACGAAACCGTACGACCATATTGCTGCTGGTGATGTCGTAATCTCTGCTTCGGTTAGTTCGCCAATAGCTGTCGTGAACAATGGAACATTTACAGCTAATAGTGTAACTCTCAACATAGAGGTTCCTAATAATAAGTGGTCATTCATTGTGATGCCTTGTGATGTTCCTGTGGCTGACCTCAAGAACACTCAGGAAGATACACAGTGGAAGATTTACAAGTATGATGGTATTGCACGAGCTAATGGTGACTTCAATAACGTATGGGTTGCTGTGACAGAGGAAGAGACACTCGCTCAGGGCGAGGGTTATATCTTCCAGAGCCGTCGTGGTGATGAATCAACATCCGTATTCTCATTCACTACAACATCTCCAACCACTATCTCCAACATCTTTGCTAATAAGGATGTAAAGATAACTCTCAAGGAGAATAAGAGTCTGTATGACTGTAACTCTGGTTGGAATCTTGTTGGTAATCCTTACTTCGCATTCTTCAACAAGAGTAATATGTCATCTACAGCTCCAATCACAGTATGGGAGTCAAACAACTATGTTACTTACACTTCTGATGACAATTACGTTCTTTCTCCACTTCAGGCATTCTTCATTCAGACAAGTGAGGAGGCAGAACTTACATTCAGCAATAATGGTCGTCAGACAGATGCAACTATAGTATATTCAGATGCAAGCTCACGCAGAATACCTGCTATCTCCTCACGTCAACTTTATGACCTCACATTGTCTGATGGCAATAACAAGGACAAGACACGTTTCGTAATCAATAATGATGCTTCAATGGCATACGAGATTGGTCGTGATGCAAGCAAGTTTATGAGTGAGGATGCTTCTGTTCCACAGATATTCACAGTTGAGAATAATATCAACTGTTCAGTTAATGAGCGTCCACTTTCTACAGACGTAATCAACCTTGGTGTTCGTGTAGGAGCAGCAGGCGAATACACAATCTCTGCAAGTGCTTTGGCATCATCAGTTGTTCTTGAGGATAAGTTTACTGGTGAGGCTGTGCTTCTTGGTGGCGATACAGACTCTTATACGTTTACAGCTACAGAGGAAGGTATGATTGTCGGACGTTTCGTAATCCATACTAATGCTGAGGCTACAAGTATTGCTGATATTGCAACAGATGTTACAGACAAAGCTATTTACACTATTCAGGGTGTAAAGGTTGCAAGGAACGCTGTCAAGTCTGGCATCTATATCGTTGACGGAAAGAAAGTGATGGTAAAGTAACATTAAAAAGAAATCTATTATGAATAAGATATTATCAATATTGGCAGTATGGCTATGTAGCGTAACTGTATTTGCCCAGCTTAACGGGGGAGATGACTGGGAACTTCCTGGCAGCCCTGGTTTAGTTACCAAGAAGATATCTGTGGCAGTCAATGGTTCCGATTATGGTTCTGCAAGTGCTACAACAGCTACAAATTATGGAGCAAACACTTATCCTGTTGGTTCTACAGTTGCTCTTTCTGCAACCGCATCAACTGGTTACCATTTTGTCTCATGGACAGTAGGGGAGAGTGTCATTTCAGAAAGCGCATCATTTGGCTACACCATGCCTGATGAGGATGTGACAATCACAGCCAATTTCGCTCCTAACAAGTATAAGGTTGTATTTATTTCTGACGATAAAATCGTAAAGACTGGCTTCTTTGATTATTCTTCAGAGTTAGTACCACCTGCAGACCCTACAAAGGAAGGTTACTCTTTTCGTGGATGGAATCCTGCCGTGGATGCTACCGTTCCTGCACATGATGCCACTTATACAGCAGTATTTGATATCAACAAATATAATGTTGTATTCACTGTTGATGGTGAGGAGTATTCAAAGTCATCACTTGAGTATGGTGCTGCCATCAAGACTCCAGATGCTCCAACAAAGACTGGTTACACCTTTGGTGGCTGGACAACAGATGAAACTGTTCCTGCTCATGACGTAACTTATGATGCTACATTCAACATCAACAGCTACAACGTGACTTTCAATGCTGACAACGGTACTGAGAATACTGTTTTTACTCTTGAGTATGGTTCTGCTATCACAGCTCCTGATGCTCCAGAGAAGGAAGGCTATACTTTCAAAGGATGGACACCATCCGTAGATGGTGCTACCGTACCTGCTAACGACATCACGTTTACAGCAAACTGGCAGGTTAACTCATACAAGCTCTCATTTGTTGTGGATGGTGTGGCTACCGAATCTTCCGTTGACTTCGGCTCTCCTATCACCACTCCAGATGACCCAAAGAAGGAAGGTTATGATTTTGCTGGTTGGACTCCTGCCGTTGCGGCTACCATGCCAGCAGAGGATGTAACTTATACGGCTACATGGAAACTTGCAAAGTATCTCGTTACGTTCATCTCAGATGGTGTGTCAATATCTTCCGTATCTCAGGAATATGGCTCAGAAATTGTACCTCCTGCTGACCCAAAGAAGAAGGGCTACAATTTCATCGGATGGAATCCAGCCGTTGATGCTACTGTTCCTGCTCACGACGTTACTTATACAGCTTCATTTGGTAAGGGGGCTTTCCTCGTAACATTCATGGTTGACGACAAGGTTTATTCAACTACATCAATGGATTTTGGCGAACTCATCGTGCTTCCAGAAGACCCAACAAAGGTTGGCTACACTTTTGCAGGATGGGATAACTACACAGATGGAGCAACCGTTCCTGCTGATAACGTCACTTACACAGCTACATGGAACGTGAACAAGTATAATGTTTCATTTGTTTCTGAGGGAGAAACGGTAAAGTCAGATGAACTCGATTATGGCTCAGCAATAACTCTTCCTGCTAATCCAGAGAAGGAGGGCTATTCATTCGATTCTTGGACACCGGCCGTTGCAGAGACAGTACCTGCCAATGACGTGACTTATACTGCCACATTCAAGATTAACAAGTACAATGTAACCTTTGATGTTGATGGCAAGGTGTTCAGCACAGCTACACTTGAGTACGGCTCTGCTATCACAGCTCCAGAATCAATACCTACAAAGGAAGGCTACACATTCAAGTCTTGGAAGGACTATGCTGATGGTGCTACTGTTCCAGCCAATGACGTGACTTATACTGCTGAGTGGACAGCCAACAAGTACATTGTTACTTTCGTCTCTGAAGGCGAAACAGTAAAGTCAGATGAACTCGATTATGGCTCAGCAATAACTCTTCCTGATAATCCAGAGAAGGTAGGCTACTCATTCGATGGATGGACACCAGCTGTTGCTGAGACAGTTCCAGCCAACGACGTGACTTATACTGCATCATTCAAGATTAACCAATATACAGTAACATTCAAGTCAGGTGATGATGTTGTGAAGTCAGAGTCTCTTGACTATGGTACTACTATCACCGTACCAGTTGCCCCAACTAAGGAAGGCTACACATTCACAGGATGGGAAGGCTACACGGAAGGTGTTACTGTACCTGCTGAGGATGTGACTTACAATGCCACATGGAGCATTAACCAGTACACTGTTACATTCGTTGTTGATGGTGATATTCTAAAGACAGAGACACTCGACTATGGTTCACCTATCGTTGCTCCAGATGTGCCTGACAAGGTCGGCTACACATTTGATTCGTGGACACCAGCTGTTGCTGAGACAGTTCCTGCCGAGGATGTGACCTACGTAGCCTCATGGAGTACCAATAAATATACCGTAGCCTTTGTCGTGGATGGCGAGACAGTGAAGTCTGAGTCTCTTGAATATGGCACGACAATAGTTCTACCTGATGCTCCAATCAAGGAGGGCTACACATTCGCAGGATGGAGTGGCTATATAGATGGTGCTACTGTTCCTACTGAGGATGTGACATACACGGCTACATGGAAGATTAACTCATACAATGTTACTTTCATTGTCGATGGCGAAACTGTAAAGACAGAGACTCTTGAATATGGTGCTCCAATCGTTGCTCCTACTGACCTTGTAAAGGAAGGTTATGAATTGAGTGCTTGGTCACCAGAGGTAGCAGAGACTGTACCAGCTAATGATGTTACTTACACAGCTACTTGGGTTGTTCCAGTAGGTATAGAAACCGTCTCTCTCTCTGACGCTAAGGATGGTAAATACTACACTCTGCAAGGTGTTAAGATTGCTCGCCCTACTAAGGCAGGCATCTATATTCATAATGGTGTGAAGGTATTCGTGAAATAATAGTAAACACATACAGTTATTTTTCTTACTTTATTTTTGGTTCCCTGGCGACGTTTTTCGTTGGCAGGGAACTTTTATCTTTAGATGACCATTGTCATCGTAGGAAAAGGGTAGATTTTTTGTAAGCGTACAAAAACTTTTTTTTCGTGATGCAGATATATTTTCTTTGCATATCAGTTTTGTCATTATGCTATTAGGTTTATGGATGGGATAAAATTATTCGAACTGTACGGTTGAATTTTATAACCCCACGGAGCCACGGAGAGCACGGAGTTTTTTTTAAAAGACTCTGATTTATTTAGAGTTCTCAGAGGTCGCATGTGCTCCATTGAGGGCACGGAGGAAGACCCACCCTATCCAACCACCGTCGAACATGGCACTGTTCTCCCCTCATTTCAGGACAGAGAGACATTTAGTCTCTCTTCTACGCCCTCATTCGCCCTACAGGGAGGGGACTGAGTTACTCTGTTCATCAACTTATCAGCGATAGAGCATTCTTTCTCCTCGCCCTAAAAGGGAGAGGTTGGGTGAG
>JAFYAT010000075.1 GCA_017540585.1 Bacteroidaceae bacterium
CACTGGAACCCTGTGCGTATTATTCAGCGTTTCGGACGTATCGACCGTATCGGATCGAAGAATGCACAGATTCAGTTGGTCAACTACTGGCCTGATATGACGCTCGACGAGTACATCAATCTGAAAGGACGTGTAGAGTCGCGTATGAAGGTGACGGTGATGACTGCCACGGGCGATGACAACATTCTTTCACCAGAAGAGAAAGATGATTTGGAGTACCGCAAGCAGCAGTTGGAACGTCTGAAAGAAGATGTTGTTGACCTTGAAGAGATGAATACGGGCGTCAGCATCATGGACTTAGGTCTGAATGAGTTCAGACTTGACTTGCTGGAGTATATTAACTCCAATCATGACGTGGAGCATACACCCTTCGGACTTCATGCCGTTGTACATGCTACAGATCAGGCACCAGCCGGAACAGTCTTTGTTCTGAAGAACCGCACTGCTGGCATAAACATCGACCACAAGAACCAGCTGCATCCGTTCTATATGGTCTATATCAAGGACGATGGCGAAGTGCTTGTTGACCATCTGCACCCGAAAGACTTGCTCGACAAGATGCGTCTGCTCTGCAAGCCTATATCCAAACCCGATGTCAAACTATGCAGTGATTTCAACAAAGAAACGCGCGACGGTCTGCGCATGGGCAAATACTCGGAACTTCTGGGCAAGGCGATAGAGTCTATTGTCACTAAGAAAGAAGAGTCAGATATAGACAGTTTCCTCGATGGCTTCATGGGCGAACTCTTTGATGAACGTATCACGGGGCTTGATGACTTTGAACTGATTTGTTTCCTCGTTATCAGATGACGCCTATGTTCCAGTTACCTCCTGCCACCGCCATCAACAAGCCACTCTATAAAAAGGCAGTCTTTGAGAAGTTCAATCTCAAAGCGGCTGAGCGCGAGCGTTTCGATGCGGACATCAGTAGAATGTCACTTGTGGCTCGCATTTCCCCAGCAACAGTTCCTGCTTTGGCTGAAGGTCAAAACGTGAAAGGTTTCTATGTACTCCAAGTGGTATTGAAACAGAAAGAGTATGATGTCAAGAACATCCTTCTTCTTCACAAACTGATACATCAGAGCATTGTGTTTGCTCTCCAATATGAGGACGAGACGCAACTATGTATCTATCATACCAGTTTGCAGCAATCTGCATGGATGCCTACAGAAGAAGCAATCATTCCTCTGAAAGGCTTGTCACTTGACGATGCCTGGGACAATATCGTTGCCACCATTGGCGGTCTTGATGCCACATCAGAAGAAAGTATTGAAGAGCAAATCATCAACCGTGAGCAGCGGGAAAAGTTACTCCGCCAGATAGAATCTCTGGAACGCCAATGCCGAACAGAGAAGCAGACTCGGAAGAAATACGAATTACATCAACAAATTCAGAAGTTAAAAGAACAACTATAATATATGAATAAGATATATTTAACAAAAAGGGCAAAAGAAATATTACGTCTTTTGAACGAGAAAAAATACAAATTGTCAGATAATGATAAAGATGACTTGATTCTTCTTGAAATAGAGGGTTTAGGCAGTGGAAAAAAACTTGTTGGTCAATCTTATTGTACATTTATAATCACAGAAAAGGGCAAAGCATATATTTATTCAAATCCCAGATTGAGAAATCCTTCCATTTGGGATGATAAAAAGTATATTATCAATACGATAATTTCAGTTATATCCATAATAATCTCTATTATAGCAATATGTAAAAAATAATATGGAAAAGCTTAAAATGCAGACCACGAATATCGTGGACGAAAATATAAAGAAGATAGGGGAACTGTTCCCTAATTGCTTGACAGAAAGGCTTAATGCCGAAGGAAAGCCAGAAGTTGCTATTGACTTTGACCAGCTCCGTCAGGAACTGTCAAAAGATATTGTGGAAGGACAAGAAGAACGTTATCAGTTCACATGGCCAGATAAGCGCAATGCTATCCGACTGGCTAATGCTCCAACTACAGATACGCTTCGTCCATGTCGTGAAGAGAGTGTGGACTTCGACAACACACAGAACCTCTACATCGAGGGTGATAATCTGCAGGTGCTAAAACTTTTGCGTGAGAACTACTTGGGCAAGGTGAAGATGATTTATATTGACCCACCTTACAACACGGGCAATGACTTCGTGTATAACGACAACTTCGACCAGGACAAGCAGGAGTATGTTCACAACAGCGGGCAGTACGATGAGGAGGGCAATCAGTTGGTAACCAACACAGAGAGCAATGGTCGCTTTCATACAGATTGGCTCAATATGATTTATCCTCGACTGAAAGTGGCTAAGGATTTGTTGAGTGATGATGGAGTGATATTTATTTCCATTGATGATAATGAAGTTGAGAATCTCAGAAAGGTTTGTGATGAAATATTTGGATCAATTAATTTTGCTTCACCATTTATCTGGTCACTCCCACGAGGAATTAATGCAGGATTAATAGCGAGGGCACACGAATATATTTTATGCTATACTAAAAATATATTTGCTGTTGGTCGATTTAATCGACTTAGTGACGATGTTGAATATTCAATTGAAAGATGCAATAAGAAAATCGACAGTCGTCACCCAGAATCAACAATTGATTTTCCTTCTGGTATTCGATATGAAGGACCAGACAAGACATTAGAAGGTGAAATAGAAGGAAGTGAAACAATTAGAATTATTGGAAGAGAAGTGTTTAAAAATGGTTCCTTAGTAGAACCTGTTACACTTTCTGCCGGCTGGACAATGAAAAATATGATATTAGATTGGTTGGCAGGAAGAGAAGTCTATGATACTAAAGGGCAAAAAATTGTCGAATTTTTCTTTAAGGATAATGGAAAACTATACTCAAAGAAGGAATTAAATACATATTCCATTAAATCTATTCTTAAAGATATAGCAGACACACAAAAGGCCAGAATAGAAATTGAAGAACTATTTGGTAATCAAGATATATTCTCATATCCTAAAACTGTGGATTTGCCCAAACTTTTTTCGAAGCTATCGACAAACAAAGATTCTGTCATCCTTGACTTCTTCTCCGGCTCCGCTACTACCGCCCATGCAGTTATGCAACTTAACGCAGAAGATGGTGGCAACCGTAAGTTCATTATGGTACAGTTGCCAGAAAAAACAGACGGGAATAGCGAAGCTCGAAAAGCTGGCTACAAGAACATCTGCGAAATTGGTAAGGAGCGTATACGTCGTGCTGGAAAGAAAATCAAGGAGGAGCATCCTGAAGCAAAGAATCTTGACACTGGTTTCCGTGTACTGAAACTGGATTCGTCAAATATGCAGGATGTCTATTATACTCCAGCAGACTTTAACGATAGGGATCTGTTTGAAGAAAATATCAAGCCAGACCGTACAGATGAAGACTTGCTCTTCCAGACGATGATAGAACTCGGCATTGAGCTGTCAGCTAAGACCATTAAGACAGAGATTGCAGGCAAGACAGTCTGGAACGTGTCTGATGGTTATCTTTTGGCATGCTTTGATGAAGAAGTCAATGAGACAACTATCACTGAGATAGCCAAACAGCATCCATACTATTTCGTCATGCGTGACAGTAGTCTCGCCAACGACAACGTGGCAGACAACTTCGAACAGATATTCGAACACTATAGTAAGGGTACAATTAGAAGGATATTGTAAAAAATAATGTTATGGATAATATCGAAAAAGGAATCTTTTTGAAATTATTTAATCGTGGTGGATTTGTTTTGGATTTTTCAACCGACGATTTTGATGCTTTTACCCTGAATAGTGTAGGTGTTGAATTGTGTACTAAATATAGATTGTCTAAGGGCAAGTCTTTAAAGGCTTTCATAAATGACGCATCAGAAGATTTGTCAAACAAGCTGTTACTTGATTTGTTGAAGTATTATGAATCACAATATCCAAATTTCGAGAAAGAGAAAAATGGAATAAACGATCCTTTTTCATTTGAGATTACAAATGAGGAATATGCCAAGTATTATGCTTCTTGTAAAGAAATTGCACAACGAATAGATTCTAATCAATTTTGTGCATTTGCGGAAAAATCTGTAAAAGAGGCTTTTTCGAGTGAGTATATCAACAAGCAATTACATATTATGCTTGAAAATCAAGCGTCAAATCCTACGGAATCCATTGGAAAGGCAAAAGAACTTATTGAGAGTTGTTGTGAAACAATCCTTGAAAATAATGGCGTTACTCCTGATAAGGATTGGAAACTGAATCAGCTTGTGGATGAAACAATGAAGTTGCTTGAAATTACTCCAAAACATGTTCCAGATACAGCAAAAGAAGCAACGGCAATAAAAGCTATTCTTGGTAGTCTGAAAGGCATTGCGTCACAAATTGCAATTGTTAGAAATGCTTATGGTAGCGGACATGGGAAAAGCGCATCTTATAAAGGTTTACAAGAACGTCATGCGAAATTAGCAATAGGTAGTAGTATAACACTTGTAAATTTCTTGTGGGATTCATATGAAAGGGCTAAAAGTAAAGATGCAAAGCAATAGAAAATAGATGCATGAAATTTAAGTTTAAGATACAACAATATCAGACGGATGCTGTGGAGCAGACGGTGAGCGTTTTCGCTGGGCAACCATCGAAAACCAATACGCAGTACCGTCGTGATCTGGGTAAGACCAACGGACGTATTGTCTATGATGAGGAATATGTGGGATGGCGCAACAATGATGTGGAACTCAACGACCACCAGCTTTTGGAGAATATCAAGAAAATGCAGGTCGAAAGCAATATTCCACAAAGCAAATTGTTGAGCAAGCCTGATGGATTAGGGGCTTGTGCACTCGACATCGAAATGGAAACAGGTACTGGTAAGACCTACGTCTATATCAAGACCATGTTTGAGATGAACAAACGCTATGGATGGTCTAAGTTCATCGTGGTTGTACCGAGTATCGCCATTCGTGAAGGTGTACATAAGAGTTTCACGATGCTTGAAGACCACTTCATGGAGCAGTATGGCAAGAAGGCTCGCTTCTTTATCTACGATAGTTCGAATCTGACTCAGATAGACAATTTCAGTAGCGATGCAAGCATAAATGTGATGATTATCAATACACAGGCTTTTGCACGCGACTTCAAGGAGGATGCTAAGAACAAGGTGAGCCTGATTATGTACACCAAGCGCGATGACTTCCATAGCCGTCGTCCTATTGACGTGATAGCCGCCAACCGTCCTATTATCATCATGGACGAGCCACAGAAGATGGAGGGTGCAGCAACACAGAAAGCGTTGAAAAACTTCAAACCTCTGTTTGTGTTGAACTATTCGGCTACTCACAAGACTTCGCATAACTGTATCTATGCACTTGATGCCTATGATGCTTATCGTCAACGATTGGTCAAGAAGATACAAGTCAAGGGAATCACCCTGCAAAACCTATTGGGCTCGCAGGCTTATATCTACTTTGACAGTATTGTGCTCTCAAAGAACAAAGCACCAGAGGTAAAATTGGAGATAGAGGTACAAGGCGCGACTGCTGCTCGTCGTCAGACATATAAGTTCTCGCAAGGAGATTCTCTCTATGATATTTCCAAACTTTCTGCCTACAAGGAGTTTGTAATTACTGAAATAAATGCTTACACCAACACCATCTATTTCCGCAATGGTGACAAACTGCGCAAAGGTGAAGTAATGGGAGATGTGTCGGAAAAGACCATCCAGCAGATACAAATCCGCGAGACGGTGGCAAGTCACTTTGAAAAAGAGCGTGAACTGTTCCGTCAGGGTATCAAGACGCTTTCGCTTTTCTTCATTGATGAGGTTGCAAACTATAAAAGCTATGACGAGCAGGGCGAAGTGGTAAAGGGACAGCTCTGGCAGATGTTTGAGGACGAATACATGCGCTACCTCAATGAGAATCTATCACTCTTTGAGGATGACTATCAGAAGTATCTGCGCAAGTTCTCTGTGGAACAAGTACATAACGGCTATTTCTCCATTGACAAGAAAGGTCACGCAATAAACAGTGAGGTAAAACGTGGAGAATCAATATCATCTGATATTTCCGCTTACGACCTTATCCTAAAAAACAAGGAACGTCTTCTAAGTTTTGACGAGCCAACACGTTTCATATTCTCTCACTCTGCACTTCGTGAAGGCTGGGATAATCCTAACGTGTTCCAGATATGTACTTTACGACATGCCAATAGTGCCACGGCAAAGCGCCAAGAGGTGGGTCGTGGATTACGTATCTGTGTGGATCAGTATGGAAACCGCATGGATGCTGAGCGTTTGGGTGACAGCGTCCATGACATTAACAAACTGACGGTAATTGCCAACGAGAGCTATTCTTCGTTTGTTGACGACCTTCAGAAAGAAACTCGCGAAGCCTTACGTGAACGTCCTAAACAGGCAACTATTGCATACTTTGAAGGTAAAACCTTTAAGGTTGGCGAGGAACTGCATACTATCTCTGCTATGGAAGCAGCATCTATTGTCAATTACCTCTTTGAGAATGACTATACCGATGATAAAGGAAACATCTTGCAATCATATCATGAGGATATGCAGCAAGAAAAACTTGCGCCACTTGGCAAGAAACTGCAACCTATAGCAGAACAGGTACATCGACTGATACAGGGAATCTTCGACCCTGCTGTCCTGGATGGTATGATTGAAGATGCTAATGACAAGGCTGAAGTTGTCAACGATAAACTGAATGCAAATGCTCAGAAAGAGGAGTTCAAGAAACTGTGGGCTCAGATAAACCATCGTTATGTCTATACTGTTCACTATGACAGCGAGGAACTAATAAAAAAATCCATTGCTGCCATTGACAAAGATCTGACCGTTACGCAGCTGCGTTATGTGGTAACAACAGGCGAACAGGGCGAAGGAACAGATTTTGATGGCGACCAGCATACGCGCCGTCAGGAGATGCAAGAGGTCAGCACCTCTACTGTTTCATACGACTTGGTGGGAGACATTTCCCGTGGTGCAACACTCACTCGCAGAACGGTAGTAAGAATACTAAAGGGCATCTTGCCAGCACGCCTATTGCTGTTCAAGAACAATCCAGAAGAGTTTATCCGCAAGGTTGTTAAACTCATCAAGGAGCAGAAAGCCACGATGATTGTTGAGCATATTGCTTATAACATCACAGCAGACACTTACGACACCGATATCTTCACACAGGAGAAAAATCGCCAAACGGTGGATAAAGCATATCCTGCCAAGAAGCACATCTTAGACTATGTGTTCTCTGACAGTAAAGGTGAGCGCGACTTTGCAGAAGATCTTGACAAAGCCGACGAGGTTTGTGTCTATGCCAAATTGCCACGCACATTCCAGATTCCGACACCTGTAGGCAACTACGCCCCAGACTGGGCTATTGCTTTCAATGACAACATGGGCATCAAGCACATATTTTTCATAGCAGAAACCAAAGGTTCTATGGACTCCATGCAGTTGAAAGGTGTGGAGAAAGCCAAGATAGACTGTGCCAAGAAGCTCTTCAACAGTATTTCAACAAGTAAAGTCCGCTATCACGAAGTGAATAGCTATGACAAATTGTTGGAAGTAATGAAAACTATACCATAAGATATCGAGACAAATTATTTCGGGCGGAAACTGCAATGTTTTGCAAGTTTCCGCCCGAGATGTTTATATGGATTAAGCAATCATTTCTTTACCATGATGTCAAGGACATACTTGTCGGTTTCGTCCATGGCATCCTTACCGATGCGTGTGAGGTTATGTATGCTCTTATCCACGTCATTATCAATGATACCTTCGACGGAGGTGACACACTCGCCCTGAATGGCAAGCATGGCTGAAAGGACGGCTGTGGATACTCCTGATGCAAGCTTGAGTGCACATGATGGCTTGGCACCATCACATATCATGCCTGTAAGGTTGGCAATCATATTCTTAACGGCAAATGTAATCTGCTCGTATGTGCCTCCCATAAGGTACGTTATTCCACATGATGAACCTGTGGAAGCAACAACACATCCGCAGAGGGCAGACAACTTGCCAAGACTCTGCTTGACATATATGGCTGTGAGGTGGGAGAGTATGAGGGCACGAGTAAGTTCCTCGTCTGTATTGTGGTTCTCTTGTGCAAACTTGACTACTGGTAGGGTAGCACAGATACCCTGATTTCCTGAACCGCTGTTGCTCATTACAGGAATCTTGGCTCCTGCCATACGTGCATCACATGCACATGCTGTTGCCGAAAGAATGTGGGAGAATATCGTGTCACCCATTATTCCTCTACCAAGAGGGCGGGAGAGTGCCTTACCAAGTGAATGACCATAGTTGCCATGAAGTGACTCTTCTGCTGCATTCTCGTTAAGGATACGAGCCTCGTTGATAAACTCAATCTCGGAGAGTGGGGCAGTAGTGGCAAACTCATAAACCCTCGCCATATTGAGCCAATCGACCTCAGTATTTTCATCATTCTTGCCAGTTACGGGAATGTCAAGTAGCACGTCGTCATTCTTGCTAATATGAATAAAGTCTGTGTGTCCTCCACATATCACTGTCTTTGAATGGTTATTGCCGGCTGTAGCAATTACCTCAATATAAAGTTTGTCTGGTGCATCGGCCTTTAACTTTACAGATATTCGTTGTTCGTCGATATACTTTTTGCCTTGCTCTACAGCGGCTGGAGTTACATCCTTCAATACTTCAAGCCCGTACTCGCTCTTACCTATGCTTGCACCAAGTGCAATGGCAATTGGTAGTCCTATCATGCCTGTGGCAGGAATACCTACACCCATGGCATTCTTAAGGATATTGGCTGAGAGTCGCACGTCAATCTTTTCTGGCAAACAGCCTAAGGTCTCCGTTGCCTTTGCTACACACAAAGCCACAGCCACAGGTTCAGTACATCCAACGGCTGGTACGACTTCGCTCTTTATGAGTTCAATAATCTTTTTTCTTGTTTCGAGTTCCATCTTGTTTTGTTATCCTGTTTTCTTGGCTGCAAAGATACATCTTTTCGTACAATCACACATCAATTAGTACATATTTTTTATGTGCTGAACCTACATCATTAATCAATACAATTATTATAAAAATAATTTCGAACTGTACGGTTGAAACTGTATGTTGTTTTTTGCCGCAGTGCGGCCAGTTAAAAAAACATGGTAAAAACCAAATAAAATCAAAAAAAACATGTTTTTTCTGGTTTTTGTTCTGTTTCTTGACTGTTTTTTAAATATGCACCTTTGTGCAAAACTACAACCGTACAGGTCGAAATATTTTTGCACACCTACTTAGTTATGAGCAAAAAAATAACATGGAATATTTTTAGCATAAATTATCATGAATTTACCACAAATTATCATGAATTGATTTCGATATTATCGAAATCTTAATTAATGAAGATTAATTTTGTTACGCAAATAATATTTATGATTATTCGTGGCAAATTAATGGTAATTCGTGCAAAAACGAAAGTCTTATTTTGTACCAAGTTTTTTTTTTTATCATTATTTAATGATATTTTTAAGTATTCAATATTTGGCCATAATCGCGGTTATGTTTAATTCTTTGTTTTTGTTTTTTAGTTCTACCATATTTGTAAGGATTTAATAGCACGTACAAAAAACAGAAAATCAGATATTGTCCAATATGTACTTAGAAAGATTCACGAGAAAATTACGAAGGGTTAACGAAGGGTTATCGAAGGATTGAAAAATTAACAAAAGCGTAAATGTACACAAGAATTGATTCTTATCATGCATAAGTTGCTTGTTACGGTGAATGACTGTTAGTCTCATATATGTCTCATGTGAGTCTCATAATAGTCTCATCTTTGTAAGAGGATGATAAGGGAAAAGTGATAACGATATAGGAATGATATAAAAACATCAATATGGATATAAAAAAATAAGGAATGTTATTGCTGGAATAATTATATTCCTTATATTTGCAACTAAAACAGAGAATAAGGGAAACCTTTAATCTGTTTATGAATTTATTTCCTTAAAAATGAAATAATAAATCCTAAAAGAAAATGAATTTTGCTCACAAGGCTATCCTTGCTGCAATAGCAATGGTTAGCAGTTCTGCTATGAACGCAGAAACCCCATTATGGCTTCGTCAATCAGCTATTTCACCTGATGGCAAGACTATCGTGTTCTGTTATCAGGGTGACTTGTTTACTGTAAGTGCTAACGGTGGCGAGGCTCGTCAACTAACAACAAACACAAGTTATGACACAGCTCCTGTATGGAGTCCAGACGGAAAACGAATCGCTTTCGCAAGTGACAGAGATGGACACATGGATGTATTTGTCATCCCTGCCAAGGGTGGCAATCCTGTTCGTGTGACTGCTTCTACGTCAAGCGAAATGCCTGTTGCCTTTACGGCAGACAACAAGATTCTGTACTCTGCCTACATCATGCCTTCGGCTCAGAGTATGCAGTTTCCAAGTGCTACATTCAAGCAGGTGTATGAGGTCGCAATCCCTACTGCTCCTAACACTACCCCACGCCCTAAGATGGTGTCTTCGCTTCCTATGGAACATATCTCCATCAGCAAGGACGGAAACACATGGCTCTATAATGACAAGAAGGGCTATGAGGACCAGTGGCGTAAGCATCATACAAGTAGTATCACTCGTGATGTATGGGCATGGAATAAGAAAGATAACAAATATACTAAGCTCACTTCGTTCAAGGGTGAAGACCGTGAACCTGTATGGGGCGACGGTAACACCTTCTATTATTTGAGTGAAGAGTCAGGTTCATTCAATCTCTATAAGCGTGCGGTTGAGGGAACAACCTCTACCCCACTCACTTCGTTCAAGAATCATCCTATGCGTTATCTCACACGCTCTAATAATGGCGTGTTCTGTTTCAGCTATAATGGTGAACTCTATACTCTCAAGGAGGGTGAACAGCCTAAGAAGTTAAATGTAGAGATTACGAAAGACTGTACAACAAAGGATGTTATTCGTCAGACACTCTCAAGTGGTGTTGGCGATTACTCAATAAGTCCTAACGGTAAGGAACTTGCCATCGTGCTTCATGGCGATGTGTATGTAACATCTGTTGACTACAACACAACACGTCAGATTACTGACACTCCAGGACAGGAACGTAACGTGTTCTTTGCACCTGATGGCAAGAGTGTGATTTACGATAGCGAGCGCAACGGCTTGTGGCAGATTTACCAGACAAGCATTGAGGACAAGGACTGCACAAGTTTCACACGTGCCAAGGCAATCAAAGAAGAGAATATCACCAAGACTGACAAGACATCTTTCCAACCACAGGTATCACCAGACGGCAAGAAGGTGGCTTACCTTGAGAACCGCACTACCCTACGTGTTGTTGACATCAAGTCAGGCAAGATTGTGACTGCACTCGACGGTAAGTTCAACTACAGCTACTCTGATGGTGACGTGAACTTCAGCTGGAGTCCTGACAGCAAGTGGTTGCTCTGCGACTATATCGGCATAGGCGGATGGAACAACAAGGACATTGCACTCGTGAAGGCTGACGGTAGTGAGGTTCATGACCTTACAAACAGCGGTTATACAGATTCCAATGCTAAGTGGGTACTCGACGGTAAGGCTATGGTATGGTCATCTGATCGTGCTGGTTATCGTAGCCACGGAAGCTGGGGTGCTGAAGAAGACTATTACATAATGTTCTTCGATGTTGATGCTTACGACAAGTTCCGCATGAACAAGGAAGACCTTGAGATACTTGAGGAAAGCAAGTCAAAGAAGGAGAAGAAGGAAGAAGAAAAGAAGGAGGAAAAGAAGGAAAAAGCAGAAAAGAAGGCTGAGGAGAAGGGTGAAGTTGCTAAGGTGGAAGACCTTGAACTCGACCTCAATAACCTTGAAGACCGCATCGTACGCCTCACTTCTGCGTCTGGCTATCTTGGTGATTGTGTACTTGATGCCAAGGGTGAGAATTTCTATTATGTAATATCATCCGTTGAAGGTAGCAACCTCTGGAAGAAGGACCTCAAGGAGGGCAATACAACTAAGTTGGCAAGTAACGTGAGTGGCGGCATCCTCGTTGATAAGGACGTGAAGACTATGTACTATCGTAGCAACGGAGTAGTATGCAAGATGGGAATAGGTAGCAGCGATTCAAAGCGAATCAACTTCACGGCTCAGTTCAACTACCGTCCTGCTCAGGAGCGTGAATACATCTTTGAACATTGCTGGCGTCAGGTGAACGAGAAGTTCTATGACCCTAAGATACATGGCATCGACTGGAAGATGTACCACGACAACTATAAGAAGTTCCTTCCTTATATAACTAACAACTACGACTTTGCCGATCTCATTTCAGAGATACTCGGTGAGCTTAACGGTTCGCACACAGGTGGTGGTTATCGTGCTTCATATAGGAATAATGTGGGACGACTTGGACTTTTCTATGCAGACAACGCAGAGGGTAACGGTATGAAGATAGAAGAAATCGTTGCAAAGAGTCCACTTGCACTAAAGAAGACTGACGTGAAGTCAGGAATGACAATCACTCATGTTGATGGTGTAGAAATCACAGATTCACTCACCCTCGACTATCTGCTTACAGGTAAGATTGGCGTGAATGTTACTCTCACAATTAACAAGGGAGGCAGCAAGTCATTTGACGTGACTGTCAAGCCAATATCACAAAGTGCAGAAACTGCACTTCTCTACAAGCGTTGGGTTGAACGTAACCGTAAGTATGTGGAGGAAAAGACAAACGGTAAGATTGGCTACATCCACATAGAAGGAATGAACAGCCCAAGTTTCCGCGTTCTCTACAGCGAGCTTCTCGGTAGATACCGCAATACGGAGGGTGTGATTATTGATACCCGTCACAATGGTGGCGGATGGTTGCACGATGATGTGGTCACTCTCCTCTCTGGTAAGGAATATCAAAAGTTCATGCCACGTGGACAGTATGTAGGAAGTGACCCTTACAACAAATACACTAAGAAGTCATGTATGCTTGTGTGTGAGGACAACTACTCAAATGCTCACGGTACTCCATGGCTCTACAAGGAACTTGGTGTTGGTAAGCTCATCGGTACACCAGTAGCAGGAACTATGACAGCTGTATGGTGGGAGACTCAGATTGACCAGTCACTTTACTTCGGTATTCCTCAGGTTGGTTGTGTTGACCGTCAGGGCGACTACCTTGAGAACAAGGAGCTTCAGCCAGACATCCTTATCTACAACGACCCAGCTGATGTGCAGGCAGGAAAGGATGCTCAGCTCGATGCTGCTATTGAGGAGATGATGAGGAAATAATTTGGAATGAGTAATGACTAATTACTAATTACTAATTAGGAATAAACATACTCATTATAAAGTCAACAATAAGAACTATGCCATTAGAACTGTCATTTGTAGATTTGCTGGATTATGCTGGTACATTTGCCTTTGCGATATCTGGTATTCGACTTGCTTCGGTAAAGAACTTCGACCTTTTCGGAGCATATATAGTGGGATGGGCTACAGCTTGTGGAGGAGGTACTATTCGTGACCTCTTCCTCAACATGAGTCCGTTCTGGATGACACAATGGGTCTATCTCGTCATCACGGGTGTGGCACTTGTGTGTTACATGTTCTGGCATAAGTTCATCAACAGGATTTCAGGAACAATATTCCTCTTCGATGCCATAGGTCTTGCGCTGTTTGCAGTCGTAGGTTTCCAAAAGACCATCGAGGCGGGCTTCCCGCTGTGGACGGCAAACATCATGGGAATGTGTACTGGTGCTGTAGGCGGAGTGATACGTGACATACTCATCAACGAGGTTCCGCTCATCTTCCGTCGCGACATATATGCCCTTGCCTGCATCTTCGGAGGCGTGGTGTTCTCGTTAGCATATATGATTGACCTGCCCAATTTCCTGTGTCAGATACTATGCGCTGTTTCTGTATTCACAGTTAGAGTCTTAGCCGTTCATTATCATTGGCAATTGCCAATACTACATGACGAAGAAGACAAATTATAGGCAAAATTTAAGTAGATACACAATAATTTGAAGAAAAACGTGTAAAAAAAAGCAATTTTACGATAAGTTTTTGAATATCTATTTTTTCAATTCAAATTATTTGTGTATCTTCGCACCGCGAAAACAAAATTAGTACTAAATATAATTTAAAGATATATGACAAAGGCAGAAATTGTTGCACAGATTTGCAGCGAGACAGGCATTGAGAAGGATAAGGCTCTCAAGGTCGTTGAAGCATTTATGGTTGTCGTTAAGGACAACATTGTAAACGGTGAGGACATTTTCCTCCGTGGTTTCGGTACATTCACTACTAAGACTCGTAAGCAGAAGATTGGCCGTCTCATCAAGGAGAACAAGTCAGTTGTTGTTCCAGAGCACAAGATTCCTTACTTCAAGCCATGTGAGGAGTTCAAGTCTCAGCTCGCTAAGTAATCTGAGCATCTCATATAAATATATAAGGTGTCAAGTTCAGTCATGGACTTGACACCTTAATACTTTGAAATAGTCCACAATGTAGTCGTGCAATACGGATTGTGGGCTATACATACTAATAACAAGTAAGATAATATGAACACTAAAGAAACTCCTGTCCTCCTGCTTACAGGTTATTTAGGCAGCGGTAAGACAACTCTTGTCAATAAGATTCTCTCAAACAAGAAAGGTATCAAGTTTGCCGTCATCGTAAATGACATTGGCGAGGTGAACATAGATGCCGACCTCATACAGAAAGGTGGTGTAGTTGACCAGAAGGATGATAGCCTCGTTGCACTCCAGAACGGTTGTATCTGCTGTACGTTGAAGATGGATCTTGTGGAGCAGCTTCACGACATCGTTGCACAGAATCGATTTGACTATATCGTCATTGAGGCAAGTGGAGTGTGTGAGCCAGCACCTATTGCACAGACAATATGCTCTATTCCAAGTATGGAGGAGAAATACACCAAGGACGGAATACCTGTGCTCGACTGTGTAGTGACTGTTGTTGATGCACTTCGCATGAAGGACGAGTTCGGTTCAGGTGACAATCTCATTGGTGGCAATATTGAAGAAGATGATATTGAAAACCTCGTTATCCAGCAGATTGAGTTCTGCAACATCATCCTCCTCAATAAGGCATCGGAGGTAGAGACAAAGGAACTTGAGCGCATCCGTAAGATTATCCGTACTCTCCAGCCAAAGGCAGAAATCATCGACTGTGATTATGGAGAGGTTGATCTTGACAATATCATCTCTACTCACAAGTTTGATCTTAACTCTGTAGCATCTTCTGCTGCATGGATGGAAGAACTTGACAAACCTGTGGATGAACTTGAGGATGACGACGATGATGAGGGTGACGACGATGAAGATGAACAGGAGCATCATCACCACCACGACCATCCTGAGGGATGTACATGCGGACATTGTCACCATCATCACCACCACGATGGTGGAGAGACAGAAGAGTACGGCATCGGCACATTCGTCTATTTCCGTCGTGAGCCATTCGACCTTGTCAAGTTTGATGAGTTCGTAGGCACGAACTGGCCAAAGGGTATCATCCGTACAAAGGGACTCTGCTACTTCTACGACGAACAGGAGATGTGTTACATCTTTGAGCAGGCAGGCAAACAGGTCAAGATTGCCAAGGCAGGTCAGTGGTATGCTACAATGCCAAAGGATGAACTCGACCGACTCATGGCAGCAGAGCCAGCACTTCGTCGCGACTGGGACGAGAAGTATGGCGACCGTATGCAGAAGATTGTATTCATCGGACAGAAGCTTGACAAGAAAGCCATCACAGAGGCACTTGACAAGTGTCTGGTGAAACTGTAATTTTTAGTAATAAAAGGCAGTAAAATGGAGTAAAGAGGAGTGAAAAGACAATATATTGTTCATAAAAACATTTGTCTTATTACTCCCTTTTACTCCTCTTTACTCAAAAAAAAATAATAATGAACTATTTAATTGCGATACTCGTAGTGTGCGTCTGGGGAACCACGTTCGTAAGCAGCAAGGTTCTGCTTCAAGCAGGAATGACACCAGCCGAGATATTCCTCATACGTTTCATCATGGCATACATCTGCTTGAGCATCGTATCGCACAAGCGTTTTCTCGCCAAGGACTGGAAGGACGAACTCACGTTCCTTGGACTTGGTATCATGGGTGGCTCACTGTATTTCCTTACCGAAAACATGGCACTCATATATTCTACAACAGCCAACGTAAGTATCCTCGTCAGCACTTGTCCGCTACTCACAGCTCTCATCGTGTCATTATTCTATAAGAGCGAACGAATGACGGGAAGGCAGACCATCGGTTCTATCGTAGCATTCATAGGTGTTGTTCTTGTCATACTCAACGGACAACTTGTGCTCAAACTCAATCCAAGAGGTGATGTCCTTGCACTCACAGCTTCACTCACATGGGCATTGTATTCTCTGCTCATGAAACGTATCATGGGTAAGTACCGTGCCGACTACATCACACGCAAAGTCTTCGGCTATGGAATATTGACCATTCTCCCCTATTTTCTCTATGAACCGTTCAATGTAAGTCGCGAGTTGTTGTCAAATCCTACCATCGTATGTAACCTCCTGTTTTTAGGACTTGTTGCATCTACTGGTGGTTACCTCGTATGGAGCTGGGCAATGAAACGATTAGGAGCAGTAAAGGCAACTAATTGTATTTATATTCAACCACTTGTAACCATGGTAGCAGGTGTAATCATACTCTCCGAACCTATCACACCAATGGGAATTGGGGGAATAATCATCACTACAGTTGGTATGATATTGGCACTCAGAAACAAGAAGCAAAAGTAGTTGTCCGTTGGTACTTATTGGCACGATTTGTTAGATTGTGTTGTGTAATTGACAATGGCTAAGAAATGAAAAAAAGATTGTCAATTCTCTTGCTAAGAATAATTATTCTGCATATCTTTGCAACACCAAAAAGATTCAAATTTACTATCACACAATCTAATCTAACACAGCAATGGAAACTGACAAATACAAGGGTACAATGTACGAGAGATTTGACAGCAAATTAACGGATCGGATGCTCGAAGCAGACAATTTTGTGAAGAAACTTGAATACTTGAATGATCATATCGATCATGAGAGTCTCACCTCAAGTATGTCATTTCTCAGGGAAATAGAAAAGACTATCGTAAGCATGTGCAAGACACCACACTTCTGTCTTACGCTCAAGAATGAGGATAACGCCTCAGATCTCCTTCTTTCTATCATCTTCCAGGCAAAGAGGATATTCATGGAGATTAGGAATGCTTGGCTCTCAAGTCGTGCAGGCTATACACCAGTTCTCGAACTCGGTATGCAGGAGATTTCACGACAGATTAACAGCAAGGAAAATTTCCGCTTGATTCTAAACAATATGGATTACAAGCGCAACATAGTATAGGCTCGGACATACAGAGCCAATCATCCAAATACATCTATACTTTATCGTTTACTTTAAATGTAAAGGGTTCGCCATTTCACCTGTGGCGAACCTCTTTTATGTTATACCTCTTTTGCCCATGTACACCCGATAACACTAACACATAGACATCATTCTGTAAAAAATGCTATCCTTCGTGCAAAGTTTTAAGCGTTACACTTCCGTATGTAAATAATCTTTGCTAACTTTGCACCAATTTAGGATTTCGGAATCCTGAAGGCAGACTCATGGCACTCAATCCAATCATCCATGACTGCCAGTAAAGAGAAATTAAGAAAGAATTCATCACACCAAAAATACTCATACACTTTATGTGCGGTATAGTAGGATATATAGGTAAAAGACAGGCTTATCCTGTGCTTGTGAAAGGTCTCAAACGTCTTGAGTACAGAGGCTACGACAGCGCAGGTGTAGCACTTATATCTTCTGAATCAAACAGCCTTAATGTCTATAAGACAAAGGGCAAGGTATCTGACCTTGAAGCATACGTGTCAGATAAGGACATAACAGGAACTATTGGTATTGCTCACACTCGTTGGGCAACACATGGAGAACCTAATTCCACTAATGCACATCCACACATTTCCAATTCAGGTAATCTCGCATTGATTCATAACGGAATTATCGAGAACTATGCTTCTCTCAAGAAGATGCTTATTGGTAAGGGTGTGGAGTTCAAGAGCAATACAGATACTGAGGTATTGGTACAGCTCATTGACTATATTCGTACATCAAAGAATATCGACCTTCTTTCTGCCGTACAGATGGCACTACGTTCTGTTATCGGAGCATACGCCATTGCCATTCTTGACAAGGAGAATCCTGACCAGATTATTGCTGCACGCAAGAGCAGCCCATTGGTTGTTGGTATCGGTGAAGATGAGTTCTTCCTTGGTTCTGATGCTTCTCCACTTATTGAATATACTAATAAGGTAATATACCTCGACGATGGTGACATTGCTGTCATCAACCGTGGACAGGAAGTGAAGATTGTTGACTTCAATAACACAGAGCTTAACCACGATGTAACAGAGGTAGAACTTAACCTTGCACAGATAGAGAAAGGTGGCTTCCCTCACTTCATGCTCAAGGAAATCTTTGAGCAGCCTGAGTGTTTGAAGGATTGTATGCGAGGACGTGTCAATGTAGAGGTAGGACAGATTATCCTTTCTTCAATCATTGATAATAGAAGTAGGCTCCTCAATCCTCGTCGCTTCATCATCGTTGCTTGTGGAACAAGCTGGCATGCAGCGCTTATCGGAAAGCAGCTTATCGAAGGTTTCTGCCAGATTCCTGTTTCCGTTGAGTACGCTTCTGAGTTCCGTTATAGCAATCCTGCTATTTCAAATAAGGACGTTGTCATTGCCATCTCACAATCTGGTGAGACAGCCGACACACTTGCAGCTGTTGAACTTGCTAAGTCAAGAGGTGCATTCATCTTTGGTATCTGTAATGCCATCGGCTCAAGTATTCCTCGTGCAACACACACCGGTGCTTATATCCATGTAGGTCCTGAGATTGGTGTTGCAAGTACTAAGGCATTCACAGGTCAGGTAACGGTACTCGTGATGTTCGCCCTTGCGTTGGCTGATGCACGTGGCACTATTGACCGTGCACAGTACGTCAAGGTCATCAACGAGCTTAATACCATCCCTGAGAAGATGGAGGAGATGTTGAAGGAGAATGACCGTGTCAAGGAAATATCAAGGATATTCACTTACGCTCACAACTTCCTTTACCTCGGCCGTGGTTACAATTATCCTGTGGCACTTGAGGGAGCGTTAAAGTTGAAGGAAATCAGTTATATTCACGCAGAGGGTTATCCAGCGGCAGAAATGAAACATGGTCCTATCGCCCTTATAGATGAGGAGATGCCAGTCGTTGTCATTGCCACCAAGAATGCTCTCTACGAAAAGGTTGTCAGCAATATCCAAGAGATTAAAGCCCGCAAAGCCCGCGTAATTGCAATCGTAAGTAAGGGCGACGAGGTTGTAAGGAGCATGGCAGATGCCTGCATTGAGTTACCTGAGACGGTTGAATGTCTCGAACCGTTACTCGCCACCATTCCTCTTCAGATGATGGCTTATCACGTTGCCGTCTGCAAGGGCAAGGATGTTGACCAACCACGAAACCTCGCAAAGAGCGTGACTGTAGAATAAAGAATGAAATAGCCACTATCCGATATCCATTTATCGGGTAGGAGGCTATTTTTTTAGAACATAACAAGAGAAAGAAAAAGATATTATTCATACACAATAACTACTAAAAGGAACAAGATGAGAAAAGTAACACTGGTCTTAGATGATGGCACCAAGTTCCATGGCGAATCATTCGGATATGAGAAGCCTGTAGCTGGTGAGGTGGTGTTCAACACTGCCATGATGGGATACCCAGAGAGCCTTACTGACCCAAGCTATGCGGGACAGATGATGGTTCTCACCTACCCTCTTGTGGGTAACTATGGCGTCCCTGCATTTTCTGTAGAGCCAAACGGGATTGCTACGTTTATGGAAAGCGACAAGATTCACGCAGAGGCTATAATCGTGAGCAACTACAGCACTGAGTACTCACATTGGAATGCCAAGGAGAGTCTTGCTGACTGGCTTAAGCGAGAGCAGGTTCCGGGCATAACAGGTATCGACACACGTCAGTTGACAAAGGTGCTTCGCGAACACGGTGTTATGATGGGTAAGATTCTCTTTGACGATGAACCAGACAACATACCTACTGCACAGTATGAGGGTGTCAACTACATCGACAAGGTAAGTTGCAAGGAGGTTATCCGCTACAACGAGGGTGCTGGCAAGAAGGTTGTTCTCGTTGACTGCGGTGTGAAGAACAACATCATCCGTTGTCTTATCAAGCGTGGCGTAGAGGTTATCCGTGTTCCATGGAACTATGACTTCAACAACCTTGAGTTCGATGGTCTCTTCCTTGCTAATGGTCCTGGTGACCCTGACACAGCTGGTGAGGCAGTAGAGAATATCCGCAAGTTCCTTGCTAATCCAAATGTACGTCCTTGCATGGGTATCTGTATGGGTAACCAGTTACTCTCTAAGGCTGCAGGTGCAAAGATTTACAAGCTCAAGTACGGCCACCGTTCACACAACCAGCCTGTACGTCAGGTTGGCACTAACCGTTGCTTCATCACTTCACAGAACCACGGCTACGCTGTAGATAATGACACTATTCCTGCTGACTGGGAGCCACTCTTCATCAACATGAATGACGGCTCTAACGAGGGAATACGTCACAAGAAGAATCCATGGTTCTCTGCACAGTTCCACCCAGAGGCAGCATCTGGTCCTGTAGATACAGAATTTATGTTTGATGATTTCGTAAAACTGCTGTAAGCGGACCCCTCCCTTGCCCTCCCCTGAAGGGGCGGGAATAGTTACCACAGGAACATATCATTCTTTCAAAATTTTTGCGATATGAATAGTGAAAAGAAACTGGCAAATCCTGACAGATATGATGTCCTGAAGGAGCATGCCATAAGAATGAGAAAGAATCCGACTACAGCGGAATCAATACTCTGGAATTCTTTACGTGGTAAAAAGATGGGGATACGTTTTTATAGACAATACGTCATCGGAGATTACATTGCCGACTTCGTTTGTTTGGAAAAGAACTTAATCATTGAAGTGGATGGCGAATACCACAGCCGGTTTGATGCAATGGAGCACGATGAGCTTCGGACAGACATTCTGACATAAAAGGGATTCACAATACTTCGGTTTAAGAATGATGAAGTGCTGAACAACACGGAAATGGTAATAGAAAAAATTTACAATCACTTAGACAACACATGAATATGAATATAAATAATTCAACAAACAATGTAACCAGTCCCGCCCCTACAGGGGAGGGCAAGGAAGGGGTCCGCAAGGTCCTGTTACTTGGTTCTGGTGCACTCAAGATTGGTGAGGCTGGCGAGTTCGACTACTCAGGTTCACAGGCTCTCAAGGCTCTCAAGGAGGAAGGTATAGAGACCATCCTCATCAACCCTAACATCGCTACGGTTCAGACTTCGGAAGGTGTGGCTGACAAGATTTACTTCCTTCCTGTCACTCCGTTCTTCGTTGAGAAGGTAATCCAGAAGGAACGTCCACAGGGCATCCTCCTCGCTTTCGGTGGACAGACAGCCCTCAACTGTGGTGTGGCTCTCTACGAGCAGAAGATTCTTGAGAAATACAACGTACAGGTTCTCGGCACTCCTGTTCAGGCTATCATCGACACAGAAGACCGTGAGCTCTTCGTCAAGAAACTTGATGAGATTGATGTCAAGACAATCAAGTCACAGGCTTGTGAGACTATCGAGGAAGCTCGTGCTGCTGCCAAGGAACTCGGTTACCCAGTCATCATCCGTGCTGCATACGCTCTCGGAGGTCTCGGTTCTGGTTTCTGCGACACAGAGGAAGAGCTTAACAAGCTTGCTGAGAAGGCATTCTCTTTCTCTCCACAGGTTCTTGTCGAGAAGTCTCTCAAGGGATGGAAGGAAATAGAGTATGAGGTGGTACGCGACCGCTTCGACAACTGTATCACTGTTTGTAACATGGAGAACTTCGACCCACTCGGCATCCATACTGGTGAGTCTATCGTTATCGCTCCATCACAGACACTTACAAACTCAGAATATCATAAGCTTCGTGCACTTGCCATCAAGATTATTCGTCACATCGGTATCGTGGGTGAGTGTAACGTACAATACGCATTCGACCCTGAGAGTGAGGACTACCGCGTAATCGAGGTTAACGCCCGTCTCTCTCGTTCGTCTGCCCTCGCATCAAAGGCTACTGGCTACCCTCTTGCATTTGTGGCTGCAAAGCTCGGTCTTGGCTACGGTCTCTTCGACTTGAAGAACTCCGTGACAAAAAAGACAAGTGCATTCTTTGAGCCAGCACTTGACTACGTTGTATGTAAGATTCCTCGTTGGGACTTGGGTAAGTTCCGTGGCGTTGACCGCGAGCTTGGCTCTTCAATGAAGTCTGTAGGTGAGGTCATGGCAATCGGTCGTACATTCGAGGAGGCTATCCAGAAGGGTCTCCGTATGATTGGTCAGGGTCTCCACGGATTCGTTGGCAACAAGGAACTCACTATCGAAGATATTGACGGTTCACTTAAGGCACCAACAGATAAGCGTATCCTTGTCGTTGAGAAGGCTCTCCAGCTTGGCTATACAATAGACCAAATCCACGACCTCACAAAGATTGACAAGTGGTTTCTCCAGAAGCTCATGAACATCCTCAAGACAAACATCGAGCTTCAGAAGCGTGGCTCTCTTGAAAATGTAGATGCTGAGCTTATGCGTCTTGCAAAGGTACAGGGATTCACCGATTTCCAGATTGCACGTGCCATCGGTCTCGAACAGCAGATTGATGCAGAGGATGCTCTCATGCAGGTTCGTAAGGTACGTAAGGCTATGGGCATCGTTCCTGTTGTCAAGCAGATTGATACTCTTGCTGCTGAATATCCAGCACAAACAAACTATCTCTACGTTACATACTCAGGCGTTGCAAACGATATCGAATACGAGAATGACAAGAAGTCAATCATCGTACTCGGCTCAGGTGCTTACCGTATTGGTTCATCAGTTGAGTTCGACTGGTGTGGCGTGCAGGCACTCAATACCATTCGCAAGGAAGGTTACCGCAGCGTCATGATTAACTATAATCCAGAGACTGTATCAACAGACTACGATATGTGTGACCGTCTCTACTTCGATGAGCTTACTTTTGAGCGTGTCATGGACATCATCGAACTTGAGAACCCACACGGTGTTATCGTCTCTACAGGTGGACAGATTCCTAATAACCTCGCAATGCGTCTCAATGGTGAGAATGTGCCAATCCTCGGAACTACTCCAGAGAGTATTGATAACTGTGAGGACCGTGACAAGTTCTCTGCAATGTGCGACCGCATCGGTGTTGACCAGCCAGCATGGGCTGCCCTCACATCAATGGATGACATCAATGAATTCATTCAGCGTGTAGGTTTCCCTGTCCTCGTTCGTCCTTCTTACGTCCTCTCTGGTGCAGCCATGAACGTATGTTCTAACCAGGACGAGCTTGAACGATTCCTCAAACTTGCAGCAAATGTTAGCAAGAAGCACCCAGTAGTTGTTTCTTCATTCATCGAGCATGCCAAGGAAGTCGAGATGGATGCTGTGGCAAAGGATGGTGAAATCATCGCCTATGCAATCTCTGAGCACATCGAGTTCGCGGGTGTTCACTCAGGTGACGCAACAATACAGTTCCCACCACAGAAACTCTATGTTGAGACAATGCGACGCATCAAGAAGATTAGTCGTCAGATTGCTAAGGAACTTAACATCTCAGGTCCATTCAACATCCAGTATCTTGCCAAGGATAATGACATCAAGGTTATCGAGTGTAACCTCCGTGCCTCACGTTCATTCCCATTTGTCAGCAAGGTACTCAAGATAAACCTCATTGAGCTTGCTACACGTATCATGCTCGGACTCCCAGTTGAGAAGCCACACAAGAACCTCTTCGATGTAGAGTATGTTGGTATCAAGGCATCACAGTTCTCATTCAATCGTCTCCAGAAGGCAGACCCAGTACTTGGTGTCGATATGGCATCAACTGGTGAGGTTGGCTGTATCGGTGATGACACAGCTTCTGCCCTCCTCTGCTCTATGCTCTCTGTAGGTCAGCGCATACCAGAAAAGAATATTCTCCTTTCAACTGGTACTGGTAAGCAGAAGGCAGAGATGCTTGACGCAGCCCGTATGCTCAAGGCACATGGCTATAATCTTTTCGCTACTGGTGGTACAAGCAAGTACCTCACAGATAACGGTATCGAGAATACTCTCGTATATTGGCCAAGCGAGGAAGGCATGCAGCCACAGGCACTTGATATGCTCCACCGCAAGGAGATTGACATGGTAGTGAATGTTCCTAAGGACCTCACTGTCGGTGAGCTTGACAATGGTTACAAGATTCGTCGTGCTGCCATCGACCTCAATATCCCACTCATCACCAACCCTCGCCTTGCAAGTGCATTCATCAATGCATTCTGCAACAAGAGTCTTGATGACATTGAGATTAAGGCATGGCAAGAGTTTTAAGTGTTGAACACTAATCGACAATTGACACTTTATAATTGAAGATTAGTCAAACACACTTATTGTTCAAGGCAATCATTAACAGATAATATTTAAGCCATCCGTATATCGCAACGATATTCGGATGGCTTTATCCTTTATTATAGAGTTTCTGTTTTCCTATACAACAGCACCGAACGCAAAATCACATTCTCTTTTTCTTCAGAATGACGAACATCGGGCGTTCAGGTTCTCGGAGTGAAAGAGAATATAGTTGTAGTTTGCCAGAGAGAGTTGTTCCTGCACTTACTACATCAAAATAGTCAAACACACATCTGATGCCATTCGACATATAACGGTCTCTAAGTTTTACATTAGTATCATCAAATGTCAGCTTACCGTCTGTTGCAATACTTGCCTTTACATCTATAGTATCTTCCTCTGTAGTCCATCTACCAACGATATTTCCGTCATCGCTTCGATGCATCGAAACCATAAGATGTTTTTCCCTCACAAGTTTCTGTCCACTCCAGTCGTATGTCAGCCAAAGACCTTCATATTCTCCGCATACATCATCAACCATGAACTTTACAGGCTTAATTTCTGGCATTGATTCCAGTGGCACATCCCATTTTCTCTCATATATAAGTGATGGTGTTATTGCCTCTGGGTCAGTTTTTTTCAACTCTGACAATGAAGCACGATGATTATGCTTGAAAGCAGCATCCTCTAAATATTGTCTTGCAAGCGTCACATTACGCTCACATCCGAAACCATTACGGTAACACAAGCCAAGCATATACATACTTGCTGCATCTTTCTTCTCAGCACACATTTTGTACAATTCCATTGCATGCTTGTAATCCTGTTTACAGCCGAGTCCTTTATAATACATATATGCAGCCGAATAAGGGAAATCCACAATGGTGTCTGGTTTCATCCGCATTGCTTTCTCATAGCAAGCTAATGACTTTACGAAATCCTGTCTGTCTCTTGGTGCATTCTTATATAACAATCCAAGATACCAATAAGCTGACATACATCCAGCTTCAATTGATGCTTTATATAAAGATATGGCTTTGTCTAAATCACGTTTTGTTCCTTTTCCTTTTTCGTTTGCAATACCTAAATATAGTAAGGAATACGGAAGGTAGGATGTAGTATCCTTGAATTGTTCGAGTCTTTCCACTGCCCACTCTGGAGTGTTGACCTTTGTCTTTCCTTCAATGATATCTTTAGCGGTAAAAAAATCTTTATGTTTACTCATATTTACCATAAGTGGCTTGCTTTTTTGTGCTTTCATCCCAACACAAAACATCATAAGAACAATAAAAATTAGTGGTCTTGTCTTCATTTGTCATTCCATTTATAGTCATTACTCACTTTCTTGATTTTGTCTATTTCTGTAATAGAATCCAGCTTAGCCAACAGTGCAGGTTTGTTCTTGTCAACGCTCCTCAAATAAGCATATCTGTTGTTACCGTCATCACAGAACATATCCTCGTATGAGAATCTGTCAACGTAATAATTTGAGAATTCCTTGCATACTGTTACACTGTCATTCTTGTTTACCCAGCCGTGTGAAAGTACGGACTGCCAAGACTCTATAGCCTTCGTATTTGCACGTTCAGTGTTCTTGTAAGCAAGAACACTGAGAATCTTTCCTGATGTCAATGACTTCATGAGAACATTGACTTCATCCTTGATACCAACGGACTTTCCATCACGTTTTGCCTGAATGATATCCAGTCCTCCATCAATAATCTTCTGATAAGAATCATCAGAAATCTTTATATTCTTTTTATAACGAAGCGCACACGTAATAGCTTTTCCTGCAAGTTCATTATATGGCATAAGCATAGCATCAATATATCGCTGATAGATACTGTCAAGCTTACACTTACGCAAGTAGCGTTCCATTCCATCAGGAACACTATAGTTCAGTATTGCTTTTTTCCATTCCCTCTCAGTTACAATACCCATCAATTCCTGTTTGATATCCCGTACAACTTTATACTTGTGAACCAGTTCTGAAAATCCATCATCACTTGACATTGAACACCAGAAAGTCATTTTTGACATATTAGCATCCAACACTTTCTTTTCTTCTTCTGTATAAGGAATGAGTTGAGCATAAGTATTGCTCATGACAGGAAGAAAAAGCGCAAAAGCAAGTATGTTTCTTATACATACGCACTTACAGACAAGCCATAACGTATGTTTATAAAACATTGAGAATGTTTCTGCCATATAATAATGACAAATATTTTTTAATGAATTGTTGTTTATCATACTGTGTTTTAGTTTAGTTATGAGTCATTAGTCTTTGCTTTTCAAAGGCGTTGTATTCCTCATTTTTCAGTTAGTAGTCGCAAAGGTACTATTTATATCTATATGAGCAAAACAAATAGATGAAAAATATTAAACAGAACACCATCTGAACAGCACTTGAACACTTCTCGAACATTTAACAGGCGTTTAACAGCTGTTAAACATCCATTAAACAATGATAATAGAATGGTGTTCAAACACTGTTCGAGAAGTGCTCAAATTGTGAACATCAAATTCTCTTCCTCTTAAATCTTCAGGTTACCAAAGGCTCATGTTTCTGTTGCCCATGAAAAAAAGAATTGCTCCTCGTAAAAAATCATTATGACGTACATAAAAAATCTTGTTGACGAGCATTAGTTTCTTATTCACCGTCGGTAATTATATATTCACCGACGGTGAATTAGTATTCAGCGTCGGTGTATAAAGAAATGATGTGCATCAATGAGACTTTTCATGCACGTTATCATAACTTTTCATGCTCAGTAAATCTGTTTTTCATGCTCATGAACAACATAAAAAAAGCCATCCGAATATTGTGAATATTTGGATGGCTTAATTATAAAGGATAAGTATGTATGCTTGATGGTATTGCATATACCTGCGTTGACAATCAAAAATTAACAGTTAAAAGTTGAGAAGTCTAAGATACTTATGCTACATTGCATACGAGTAATCTCAAATTTTTAACTTTTAATTTTTAACTTTTAACTCTTGCATCACGAAGAATGAGTAATGCAAGTTAATTGTCATACTCCTGCCAGCTCTTAATCTGGAGTTTGCTGATTGGAGTGTTGCAGAATGCGTTGATGAATGCAGATGCAAGTCGTGCATTAGTGATGAGCGGAATGTTGTGGTCAATGGCACCACGACGAATCTTATAACCATTAGTAAGTTCACGCTTTGTATGATTCTTAGGAATATTGACGATGAGGTCAAACTTGTGGTTTGCAATCATGTCCATCACATTCACCTTGTCTGCATGGCTCTCATCTGGCCATGCTACAGCAGTTGCCTTTGCACCATTCTCATTAAGGAACTTGGCAGTTCCGTCAGATGCGTAGATGTCGTAACCATTCTTTACGAGGGCACGAGCAGCATCGAGGAGAGCAACCTTGTCCTTTGCATCACCTGAAGAAATCATGATACCCTTAGTCTTGAGAGGTATCTTGTAACCAGTGGCAATCATTGAGTTGAGGAGTGCTTCCTCGTATGAGTCACCCATACAGCCAACCTCACCTGTTGAACTCATGTCAACTCCGAGAACAGGGTCGGCATTCTGGAGACGTGCAAAAGAGAACTGTGATGCCTTGACACCCATGCGGTCGATGTCGAATGCACTCTTGTCTGGTTTCTCGTATGGAGCGTCGAGCATAATCTTTGTAGCTGTCTCGATGAAATTACGCTTAAGAACCTTGCTGACAAATGGGAATGAACGTGACGCACGGAGATTACACTCGATAACCTTTACGTCTTTTCCCTTGGCAAGATACTGAATGTTGAATGGTCCTGAGATATTAAGTTCCTTGGCGATGGCACGTGAAATCTTCTTAATCTGACGTGCTGTAGCAAAGCTGATTTGCTGAGCTGGGAACACCATTGTAGCATCACCAGAGTGAACACCTGCGTACTCGATGTGCTCAGAGATACCGTACTCTACGATTTCTCCGTTCTTTGCAACTCCGTCAAACTCAATCTCGTTGGTCTCAGTCATGAACTGAGAGATGACAACTGGATATTCCTTTGATACCTCAGATGCGGCAGCAAGGAAACGTTTGAGTTCGTCATCGTCATAGCATACGTTCATGGCAGCACCAGAGAGCACGTATGATGGACGCACGAGAACTGGATAGCCGACTTCAGCAATGAACTTCTGAACGTCTTCCATACTTGTGAGTGCACTCCACTTAGGCTGGTCGATACCGAGTTGGTCGAGCATAGCTGAGAACTTACCACGATTCTCGGCACGGTCGATGCTTACTGGCGAAGTACCGAGGATTGGCACGCTCTGACGATAGAGCTTCATCGCAAGGTTATTAGGAATCTGTCCACCCACTGAGACGATTACACCACGAGGTGACTCAAGGTCTATGACGTCAAGAACACGCTCAAATGAAAGCTCATCAAAGTAGAGGCGGTCGCACATATCGTAGTCGGTAGATACTGTCTCAGGATTATAGTTAATCATGATTGACTTGTAACCGAGCTTGCGTGCAGTAGTGATGGCATTGACAGAACACCAGTCGAACTCAACAGATGAGCCGATGCGGTAAGCACCCGAACCGAGTACGATTACGCTCTTCTCATGCTTGTAGTAGTTTATGTCATGACCCTCCACAGCGTATGTCATGTAGAGGTAGTTGGTGAGTTCCGGATGCTCACTTGCTACAGTCTCGATACGCTTTACGGCTGGAAGGATGCCGAGTGACTTACGGTAAGCACGAACGGCGAGATTCTCTTTCTCCATGTTGCCAGACTTAGGCTTGAGCACGAATCGTGCAATCTGGAAGTCGGAGAAACCAAGTACCTTTGCCTGACGCAATACGTCAGCTGGCACTTCCTCAAGCTTATTGTATGTTTCAAGTTTATGTTTGAAGTCAACGATATTCTTCATGCGCTCAATGAACCAAGGGTCAATCTTGGTGAGGTCATAGATGCGCTCTATTGTGTAACCCTCTTCAAGAGCCTGTGCAATGGCGAAGATACGGAGGTCTGTTGGGTTGGCAAGTTCGTCATCAAGATTGTCGAACTTAGTGTGGTCATTGCCAACGAATCCGTGCATACCCTGACCAATCATGCGGAGACCCTTCTGGAGCATCTCCTCAAATGAGCGGCCGATAGACATGATTTCGCCGACAGACTTCATTGACGAACCAATCTTACGACTTACGCCAGCAAACTTAGTAAGGTCCCAACGAGGAATCTTACAAATCATGTAGTCAAGTTCTGGTGCCTTGTATGCAGAGTTAGGTGTACCCATCTCACCAATCTGGTCGAGTGTATATCCGAGTGCAATCTTTGCGGCAACGAATGCAAGAGGATAACCTGTTGCCTTAGATGCAAGAGCAGACGAACGTGAGAGACGAGCATTGATCTCGATGATGCGATAGTCGTTAGTCTCAGCATTGAAAGCATACTGG
>JAFYAT010000076.1 GCA_017540585.1 Bacteroidaceae bacterium
GCAACCCAACATTTGCAAAGGAGACTATCTACGCATACATTTCTGACGGTGGCATAGAGGAAGAGATTTCTCAGGGCGGTGCACGTGTGGCATCAGTTCTCGGACTTGACAACCTCGTAATGTTCTATGACTCTAACGACATCCAGCTCTCTACAGAGACAAAGAATGTCATGAACGAAGATACAGCTGCCAAGTATCGTGCTCTCGGTTGGGAAGTAATCGAGATTAACGGTAACGACGCTGCTCAGATCCGTAAGGCTATCGAGCAGGCAAAGGCTGTCAAAGGCAAGCCAGCCCTCATCATCGGTAAGTGTATCATGGGTAAGGGTGCCCTGAAGGACGACGGTTCTTCATACGAGGCTAACTGCAAGACCCACGGTGCACCTCTTGGCGGCGAAGCTTTCAAGAATACCGTTAAGAATCTTGGCGGTGATCCAGAGAATCCATTCCAGATTTTCGATGACGTCAAGGAACTCTATGCTAACCGTGCCAAGGAGTTGGAAGGCATCTGCGCTGAGCGCTATGCTGAGGAGAAGGCTTGGGCTGCTGCTAATCCAGAGAAGGCTGCACAGCAGGCTGACTGGTTCGCTGGCAAGGCTCCAAAGATTGACTGGTCTAAGGTTCAGCAAAAGGCTAATGACGCAACACGTTCTGCATCTGCAGCATGTCTGTCAGCCCTCGCAGAGCAGGTTCCTAATATGATTTGTGCCTCTGCAGACCTTTCTAACTCAGATAAGACAGACGGATTCCTCAAGAAGACTAAGGCTCTCAAGGCTGGTGACTTCTCAGGTGCATTCTTCCAGGCTGGTGTTGCTGAGCTTACAATGGCTTGCTGCTGCATCGGTATGGCTCTTCACGGAGGTGTTATCCCAGCATGTGGTACATTCTTCGTATTCTCTGACTACATGAAGCCAGCTGTACGTATGGCTGCCCTCATGGAGCTCCCAGTTAAGTTCATCTGGACTCACGATGCATTCCGCGTAGGTGAGGATGGACCAACTCACGAGCCAGTTGAGCAGGAGGCACAGATTCGTCTCATGGAGAAGCTTAAGAACCACCACGGCAAGCCATCTACTCTCGTTCTCCGTCCAGCTGACGCTAAGGAGACAACTGAGGCTTGGAAGCTTGCTATGGAGAATATGTCAACTCCAACAGCTCTTATCCTCTCTCGTCAGAACATCAACAACCTCCCAGCAGGTAACGACTACAGCCTTGCTGCTAAGGGTGGTTACATCGTTGCAGGTTCAGATGCTAACCCAGACGTTATCCTCGTTGCTACAGGTTCAGAGGTATCTACTCTCGTTGCAGGTGCAGAGCTTCTCCGCAAGGATGGCAAGAAGGTACGTATCGTATCTGTTCCATCTGAGGGTCTCTTCCGTCAGCAGACAAAGGAGTACCAGCAGAGCGTTCTCCCACAGGGTGTTAAGAAGTTCGGTATGACTGCAGGTCTTCCTGTAAACCTTCTTGGTCTTGTTCCAGAGGCAGAGGGTACAATCTGGGGTCTTGAGTCATTCGGATTCTCTGCTCCTTACAAGGTTCTCGACGAGAAGCTTGGCTACACAGCTGAGAACGTTTACGAGCAGGTAAATAAGCTCTTCGCTTAATTATAGCTATAGATAATTAGTAGTTCTAGATTTTCTAGTTTTTCTAGGATTTCTAGAACTACCCTTTTATATCAAAACATTATGGATACAAAAGTTATCGGATTAGCATCAGATCACGCAGCTTTTCCTCTCAAGCAGTTTGTAAAGAAGTATCTTGAGGAGAAAGGTATGGAGTACAAGGACTACGGTACATATACTGAAGATTCTTGTAACTACGCCACATTTGGACATGCTCTTGCTGAAGGTATAGAGAAGGGAGAGGTTTATCCTGGTATCGCTATGTGTGGTTCAGGCGAAGGTATCTCCATGACTCTTAACAAGCACCAGTCTATCCGTGCTGGACTTGTATGGCAACCAGAGATTGCACACCTCATCCGTGAGCACAACAATGCCAATGTCATTGTGTTCCCTGGTCGTTTCATCTCTGAAGAAGTATGTCGTCAATGTCTTGACGAGTTCTTCGCTACAGAGTTTGCAGGTGGACGTCATCAGCAGCGCATCGAGGATATTCCTTGCAAATGATTTGCTGAAGCAAATCATTTAATTGATAATTGATAATTGATAATTTATTCAAGTTTCGGAAGTATTCCTCTTGTAGTAAATAGGAGTAAAGAGAAGTAAAATGGAGTAAAGAGACGTTACCATGTACGAACAAATCGACGAACAGACTATCGTCCGTTAACTCCCTTTAACTCCTTTTTACTCCATTTTACTTCCAAAGAGGAGCAAGTTTAAAACTTGCGGAACTTAAAATTTTTTCTAATGAAAAAATTTCCACAATTTCCTAATCCTTGTTATGTAATTGAGGAGGATTTACTACGCCGTAATCTCCAACTTATTCAAAATGTTGCAGAACAAGCTAATGTCGAGATAATTCTGGCTTTCAAGGCTTTTGCGCTTTGGAAGTCATTCCCTATATTCCGTGAGTACATCACTCACACCACAGCCAGTTCGCTCTATGAAGCACGTCTTGCCTATGAGGAGTTTGGTAGCCCTGCACACACCTATTCCCCTGCCTACACAGACGAGGAGATAGATGAGATAGTGCGTTGCAGCTCGCACCTCACATTCAACTCACTCTCACAGCTTGAGCGTTTCATTGACCGTGCTGACAAAGTATCATGTGGATTACGCGTCAATCCTGAGTATTCGGAGATAGAGACAGAACTCTACAATCCATGTGCTCCGGGTTCACGCTTTGGTGTTCTCCGCAACGACCTCGACAAGTATCTTGCCACTACAGGTAAGACACTCAATGAGATTGGCATTGACGGATTTCATATCCATTGCCATTGTGAGAATGGCTCTGATGTATTCAAGCGTACCCTCTCACATATTGAGGAGAAGTTTGGCGATCTCCTTCCACAACTCAAATGGATAAACTTCGGTGGTGGTCATCTTATGACGCGAAAGGATTATGACGTACAGTTGCTTATAGATACTCTCAATTCTTTCCACCAGCGCTACCCTAACCTACGTGTCATTCTTGAGCCAGGCTCTGCCTATGCATGGCAGACAGGACCATTGTATGCCAAGGTTGTTGATGTCGTAGAGAACTCAGGTATCAAGACTGCCATTCTCAATGTCAGCTTCACTTGCCACATGCCTGACTGTCTCGAAATGCCATACCACCCTACTGTACGTGGGGCTTTCACAATAGATGACGAGGATTTGCCACGTCAGATTATCACTTCTGAGCATGTCTATCGTCTTGGTGGCAACAGCTGTCTTTCTGGCGACTTCATGGGTTACTGGCGTTTTGACCACGAGCTTCAAGTAGGTGATGAAGTCATCTTTGAGGATATGATTCATTACACCACCGTCAAGACTAATATGTTCAACGGTATCGGTCACCCATCCATCGGTATGCTCCACAGCGATGGTACTTTCGAACTTTATCGCAAGTACGAGTACGAGGATTATCGTGACAGAATGGACTAAGGATAATTCATAATTAAGAATTCAAAATTCAGAATGAAGAAAGAAGATTTGACACTTAACGATATATACAGAGCACGTTATGTGCTTTCAAAGGTTATCCGTAACACGGATTTGATTGAGGCACCACGCATCAATCCTGATTGCAACATTTACCTCAAGCCGGAAAATCTGCAAGTAACAGGTTCATTCAAGGTACGTGGTGCATACTATAAAATTTCACAACTCTCTGACGAGGAAAAATCACATGGAGTAATCGCTTGCTCTGCAGGCAATCATGCTCAAGGCGTGGCACTTGGCGCAAAGGAATGTGGCATCAAGGCTGTTATCTGCCTTCCTGCCGGAGCACCAATATCAAAGGTGGAGGCAACACGCCGCTATGGTGCTGAAATATGCCTCGTACCGGGAGTATATGACGATGCTTACCAGAAGGCAGTGCAACTTCGTGACGAGAATGGCTACACATTTGTACACCCATTTGACGATGCTAATGTCATCGCAGGACAAGGAACTATAGGTCTTGAGATTCTTGACCAACTACCTAACGTGGATGCAGTTCTCGTCCCTATCGGCGGTGGCGGACTTATCAGCGGTGTTGCTTTTGCTCTCAAATCGCTTAACCCACGCATCAAGGTGTACGGCGTGCAAGCAGCAGGAGCACCAAGCATGAAGAATAGCATTGAGGATGGAAAGATAGAACGTCTCCCACGTGTTCACACCATTGCCGATGGTATTGCCGTGAAAGAACCTGGTTCACTAACTTACGACCTCTGCAAGAAGTATGTGGATGGTATTGTCACCGTAACCGACGATGAGGTGTCTGCAGCCATCCTCGCTCTTATGGAGCAACACAAGATGATTTCTGAAGGTGCAGGAGCTGTAAGTGTTGCTGCTGCCATGTTCAACAAGATTGACCTCAAGGGCAAAAAGGTTGTATGCCTCGTGAGTGGTGGTAATATTGACGTGAACATCCTCAGCCGAGTCATCACACGAGGTCTCTCTATGGGTGGACGCTCTTGTCGTTTCGTGTTTGAGCTTGACGACAAACCGGGTCAGATGTTGGGCATAGTCAAGATTATTGCAGACCTTGGCGGCAACGTCATCAGCGTGGAGCACAGCCGTAGTCGTGAAGATGTGGACATCACCGCTTGTCAGATGAGCATCCGCATAGAGACACGCAACCACGAACATATTGCACAGATACGCAAGGCACTCGAAGAGGCAGGGTTCAGCCCCCTAACCCCCGAAGGGGGCAGCCATCCGGGACAAGGCAATTAAAAATTCAAAATTAAGAGTTAAGAATTTACAATAAACAATTAACATATTCCCACGGTCCGAACGGATGCCCCCTATGGGGGGTGATGGGGCTTTTCCTTCCCTACCCGAACGGACGCCCCGTTACTTCCCTGCGGTCAGTGAGATCGCTTCGCTAAGTTCGGGGGACGGGGCCACACATTATGAAAAGTTTACTAATAAAAGATACGACATTGGAAGAGCGTAAACAGATAGTGCAGGACGCTCTCAATTATAGTGCTGGTGATTGTGATGGTCAGGACTTTTCTGACATCTACGATGATTATATCCTCGGATTGCGTGAGCTTGCCGACATCAACCGTGAGTTCAGCGAGAAGCATGCAGGTGAGGTATTAGGAGAAGACAGTAATCGTTAATAATATGACACGTTTGCAAGAGAGGTTATTTGAACTTCAAGACAGGGACTATGCCACGTTTCACTCCAAGCTGATTCCTGGTGTTGCAGAAGATGGCATCATAGGCATCCGTGTTCCTGTGCTTCGTAGCTTTGCCAAGGAGTACATCAAGGAACCAGAAGCAATGGAATTCCTCCACCAGTTGCCTCATAAGTACTATGATGAGAATATGCTTCACGGACTTCTCATCTCGCTCATCAAGGACTATGATGAGTGCATCCGACTCACGGATGAATTTCTTCCTTACATTGACAACTGGGCAGTGTGTGACATCATGTCACCCAAGGTGTTTGCCAAGCATAAGGACGAACTCATGGTTAAGATTCTGGAGTGGAGCAAGTCTGAACACACATACACTTGTCGCTTTGGTTTGGAGATGCTTATGACTTATTTCCTCGACAAGGACTTTAAACCAGAATATCTCGAGATACCAGCCTCTGCACGTAGCGAGGAATACTACGTCAAGATGATGGTGGCATGGTTCTTTGCCACAGCTCTTGCCAAACAATGGGACGCTACCTTGCCGTATATTGAGAACAAGACACTCGCCCCTTGGACGCACAACAAGACAATCCAGAAGGCGTGTGAGAGCTACAGGGTGACTGATGAGCATAAGGCAATACTAAAAGCCCCCCACCCCCCAAAGGGGGCGGCCATCCGGAACACAAAGAATAAATAGCACAATCATTGAAGTTTTATCACTAACAACAAGAAATAAAATATATCCCCATATCCCGAACGGACGCCCCCTTTGGGGGACGGGGGGCCATTATTTATGGACATTCAACTCAACGAACATAACAAGGATGAGCATGCACCAGCACATAGTGCTGAGCATCTCCTCAACCAGACAATGATACGCATGTTTGGTTGCGAGCGTTCAAGAAACGCACATATCGAGCGTAAGAAGTCAAAGATAAACTACAACCTTGCTGAGTGTCCTACAGCCGAACAGGTGGCAGAGATAGAACGCAAGATGAACGAACTCATAGCACAGGACTTACCTGTCACATTCGAATATGTGACACGAGACAATATTCCTGAAGGCGTAACTCTCGACAAGCTCCCAGAGGATGCCAGCGAGACACTGCGCATAGTACGCATCGGTGACTACGACATCTGTGCCTGTATTGGCAATCATGTCGCATCCACACGCGAGATAGGTACATTCAAGATTACCAGTACAAGCTATAACGACGGTTCATTCAGAATAGTGTACAAGGTAAACTGATTTATTAAGTTTATATACAAAGAGAGATGTTAATTGACAAACTAAAGAAGAATGGCCTTATCACCGCAATGGTGATAGGAGCAGCAGGTTACGAGATCTTTGCCCATGTGGAGTGCCTCGCACCCCTTGGCAATGCCGTAGGTCCATATCTGCCCGACTGGTTGCCAATAGGTCTCTTTCTCCTGCTCTATTTCACATTCTGCAAGATAAATATCTCTGAACTTAAGCCACAGGCATGGCATTTCGTCATTCAGATTGTCAGAACCATGCTTGCAGGCATGATGGTACTGCTCATATACGCTTTCGGAGCTGACCCTGAAGTCAAGCTCGTACTCGAAGGCATGTTCATCTGTTTCATCTGCCCTACCGCTGCAGCCGTTGTTGTCGTGGCAGAAAAACTCGGAGGCAGTATCGGATCTCTTACCATCTTCACCATCATAGCCAACGTGGTGACGATGGTCATCATACCTCTCTTTTTCCCAATGGTGGAGAAGGAAGCCAACATCACCTTTGCCATGGCATCGCTGTTGCTCCTTCGGAATGTAGCTTCCGTGCTTGTTGCCCCACTCTGTCTTGCCATGCTCTCACGCAGGTTCATTCCCAAGTTAGTGGCAAAAGTCAACAGGTATGGCAATATTTCCTTCTATATTTGGTGCTTCAACCTCATCATTGTGACAGGCGTCACGTTGCGTAACATAAGCAATAGCACTGTATCTGGATGGGTACTATGGTCATTGCTCCTCACGCCTCTCCTCGTATGCCTCGTCCAATTTGCCTTAGGCAAGGCCATCGGACGTCACTGGAACGATTCCATCAGCGCAGGTCAGGCACTCGGCCAGAAGAACACCGTGGTAGGCCTATGGCTTACCATCACCTTCCTCAATCCACTTGCAGCCGTTGCACCAGGTGCTTACGTTCTATGGCAGAACCTCGTCAATGGTTGGCAACTGTGGTACAAAGAAAAACATGGATACTTGAAATGGTAGAAGAAAAAAAAATACCCCCCATTTTGGGGCTTTTAATACAACTTTTATTATGAAAAAACTCTTTATCTCGGCAACGCTTGCATTTGCCACACTCAGTGTAAACGCCCAGAATCCTTATCTCCCACTATGGGAGTTTATTCCTGATGGCGAACCATACGTATTCGACGACCCAGACAATCCGGGCAAGAAACGTGTGTATATCTACGGTTCGCACGACAATCTCGTTACAGAATACTGCGGACGCGACCAAGTGGTATGGTCAGCACCTGTAGAAGACCTTACCAAGTGGCGCTACGACGGAGTGATATTCACATCAACCAAGAATGCTAAGGGCGAGTTGATGAACAAGGACGGCGTGGGCGATGTGCTCTACGCACCTGATGTCACACTCGTTACGGACAAGAACGGCAAGAAGACTTACTATCTCTACCCTAACAATCAGCAAGGAGGACGAAATGGCATGGTTGCACGTTCTTCACGTCCTGACGGCAAATTTGAGGTGTGCAACTGGAGCAAGGATAATCCTAATGCCAACAATGGCATTCTCGGATTTGACCCAGCCGTATTTGTGGACGATGACGGACGTGTATATGGTTACTGGGGCTTCAAGCGTTGTAATGGTGCGGAGTTAGACCCAGAGACAATGGCAACTGTCAAGCCGGGCACAAAGATTGTGGAGGACATGATTCCTGGATACGAGCAGGACGAGACATTCCGATTCTTTGAGGCATCATCCATGCGTAAGATTAAGGATAAGTATGTGTATATCTACAGCCGTTGGACACGCAATGGCGAAGAGGGACTTCCTGAGTCAAACTATACACTTGCCTACTGCTATGGTAATAGTCCTCTCGGTCCTTTCAAGTATGGTGGCACTATAATCGACGGACGCGGACGTGAGAAGCAGCCAGACGGCACAACGATAGCCACAGCCACTCCTAACGGTAACACCCACGGAAGTATCTGCGAGATAAACGGCAAATGGTGGGTTTTCTATCATCGTCAGGCAGGAACAAACGAGTATTCACGTCAGGCAATGGTTGCACCTATTACTGTGGATGTAAAGGAAGGTGCTGACGGATATGTCAAGATAAGCGAAGGTGAATACACATCCGAGGGATTCATGACCGAGGGACTTGACCCACTCAATGAATATCCAGCAGGTATTGCATGCTATTACACTGGCCCAGAACCTGCACATCAGGAATATCCGAATATGATCTATCCAGGTTCACACACACAGATTTACCGCATCAATTACGATGGCAAGACCGACCCATACGACGCAAGCATCAACCGCTGTGCCATGGTCAACAATGTCAACGGCTCTGTCTTTGGTTACAAATACTTCAACCTCAACAAGACCACAGGCAAGAAGAACGTCAAGCTATGGATTGAGTACGACAAGAGCGAGACAGACGGCACAATCGACATCATGCTCGACGCACCATCTGCCAACAATGGCGGTCAGAAGGTCGGAACATTCAACATAACAGGCAAGAAGTCAGACAAGACAACTATCGAGACCACTCTCCGTGGCATCGAGAACCTCAAGGGCAAGCACGCCCTCTTCCTCGTGTTCCATTCAAAGGAATCAGGCAAGAATATATGCAATGTACACAGATTAGGATTCAAGTAAAACAGACCCACCCCAACCCTCCCTACAGGGAGGGGACGGAGTTACCAAGAGGACACGAGGTTTCTGGCGAGCAGAGTAACCAGCTCCCTCCCTGTAGGGAGGGCTGGGGTGGGTCTTAATATTATTATTTATATGAAAAGAACATTTTTATGGCTGTTTGCAGTCCTATTTACAGGACTTACAGTCCTTGTCAGCTGTGACAA
>JAFYAT010000077.1 GCA_017540585.1 Bacteroidaceae bacterium
AACAACGTCAAAAACAAACTCGTTCATATAGCGACCGCAATGGTCAAAAATAAGCAAGTATTCGATAAAAATTATATGATTTCAGCATAAATTAAAAATAACGGTCAAAATATTTGGATTTTAACATAGAAAGCGAATTATTATGTACTCTGAGTGCTCTGCTTTCCTCTGTGCCCTCTGCGTTTCGAACTTTTTAAACACAAATTATCATGTAATTGACCACTAATAATCATAAATATTCTTGTGTAACAATTTAATTATCAAAAATGGATTTCGATACCGAAATCATAATTAATGAATAATGGCAACGCCGATCTAAAGGTTCGTGCCCTCAAAATAATTATATTTTCTCTGAGCCCTCTGCACTCTGTGTTTAAGATAAGTCATGACTTCGTAATTTTCTCGTGACATCGCAAGTGACAAAAAGAAAGCGGATGTTCGTCAGCTAAAAGCATTATGACAAAACGAATATGCGAAGCAGAAATATCTGCATCACGATGGAAAATATTTTTGTACGCGTACAAAAATATTTTTCTGCGCGTACAAAAAAATCGCCCTCTATATACGATGAGAATGGCATGGTGCCACAAAGAAAGCAAATTGTTGCAAAAAGTAGCATTATGTCACAACAAAGTAAACACGAAAGTGTCATCATGTCAAAAAACACGACTCGAAGGAATCTCGAACCATTCCCGAACAAAACCCGAAGTATTCCCGATGTATCATAATGTAACTTCGTCGGATTAAAAATTTAACCGTATAAGTGGAAGATTTTCGATCTGTACGGTTGAATTTTATATTATAATCTCCCACAGAGTACACGGAGGCACAGAGTTTTTTCTTTCTTAATTCGTTGATAAATTTAGAGAGCACAGAGGTCGCTGGCGCTCCAAAGAGGGCACAGAGAAGACCCTCTCCGCCCTTTGGGCACCTTCCCCACTATGGGGAGGATTAGTTAGATTGTTCAATAACATATCGTTCAATGTAGTTTCTATCACACAAAATGAAGTGGTTAGGGGCTGAACTCAACGGAGCGCATGCGACCTCAGTGGACTCAAAAAAAAATTCAGCAGAAAAAGTATTAAAACTCGGTGTGCTCCGTGCCTCCGTGGGATTAAAAATTAGAAATACAGGTGAAAGGAGTTTTAATGACATGAGGCAAAATTAGACATAACCAAAGCGGTTGAAAAGGCGAAGAAACCTTTTCAACCGCTTTGATTATTTGAAGAACGTAAAGTTCACACTACCGTAATTACGGTGGTCAACGAAACGAGGATGTTCGTGGAAGTCATAGTCCTTACCATGTTCAAGGATGAAGAGACCATCATCTGCTAAGAGAGGGAGGGCAGCATCTGGTATATCCTTTAGGTTAGGAAGAGCATAAGGAGGGTCAGCAAAGATGATGTCGTACTTCTCCTTGCAGGTAGAACAATACTTGAACACGTCACCCTTGACAGGAAACCACTCGTCTGCTCCTAACTCCTTGGACACTCGGTGGAGAAACTGCCAATGCTTGAAATCCTTCTCTACACTCACCACCTTGCGGCATCCACGACTTGCAAACTCAAGACCTATGCTACCCGTTCCTCCAAAGAGGTCGAGAGCCGTAGGTTCATCGTCAAAGTCGATATAGACATTCTCAAGGATGTTGAACAGTCCTTCCTTTGCAAAGTCTGTCGTTGGACGAGCCTTGAAGTTGGTAGGAGTCGGGAAACTGCGACCTTTATATTTGCCTCTGATTATTCTCATTGGATGAGTTTTTTAAGTTCCTAAGTTTTTAAGTTTTTGAGTTCTTTAGTTCTTGCGGGGGGCTAAAATCCGCAGACGAGCAGTGTCTGGAGGTCATAAGGGATGCTGGCATCACCTTCGGTAATCTCCTCACGAAAATCTTCACGTCGGTCAATGAGTGATACATTACCAATGAAGTTCTGTATCTTGTCCATCAGTTCCTGACGCTTTGCCATTGTGTCGCCAACGATGGCGAGAGCATCTTCTGTCTGGTCAAAACCTAACTGCTGCCACACGTTGAGTATATAATACTGTATATCTGTTATTGCCTTGACTGGGAAGGTGTTCACGAAAAGCATCTTACCATTGTCAAAGGCATAGAGAGTCATCTCTTTCTCATGAAGGTAACAATACATCTTCTTGTTAGTACCAATCATACTCTTCTCGCCTAAGAACTCGATGAGTGTGCTCGCAGAGGCATAGAACCTTGCACGAGGGAAGTCATCATGAATAAGCTGATAGACATTCTTGTCAAGTCCGAACACGATAGAGATACCAGAGCGACGCAACACGTTGTACGTGATATGAAGCGGCTTGTCCTTTGGAAATGCAGCCTCATAGTATTGCTGTGCATCATTCAACTTGAAGAATGCCACAGGTACGGTTGTGAAGTGTGGCGTGGTGATAAGCACGTTCACACGCTGGTAATCCTCTTTCAGCATCGGCTCATTGAGAAGTGCATTCCTGAGATTAGCTGCAAGAGATATTGTCGGCTGTATGTCATACACCTTATATTCAAAGGGTGTAGCTGCCAATGGTGTATATGAACAAAAAGAAAGTCCATTCGTGCAGACACGAATGGACAAACTTTTATTATTAGTATTGTTTTCCGTCATGTGGATTGTCTATTATTCGTCCCAGTTACCTGCAAGTTTGTTGCTTGTATCTTTGAGGTCACCGATACTAAGTCCGTACCACTCACCTTCGAAGTCATCCTGATTGTCAAGCATAAGTTCACCCTTGTTCTTGTTGAACTTCTTAAGGTCTGACTTGAGGTTCTTGATACGCTTCTCAGAGAATCCGTACATATAGTCATCGAGACGTGCACGAACCTCTACGAGAACATCGAACTCATTAGTACGAATGTTGAACTCTGCCTTCTTACGCAACTCGAACTCACCAACCTTAACTTCTACGAATTCCTTCTTGTCGAAGTTAGAATACCACTTCTGAGTTGAGCCATCAGCAGGACGACCTACTGGGATGTACTTGAGAGAGTCTGGGTTTGCAATACCGAGCATTTCAGCAGCTGTAGTCCAGACAGTATCACGACGAATGAGTCCCTGACGTACAGCTTCTTTCTCTGTCATACCTGCCTCCAACTGGTCATCAGAAAGTTCGCCTTCCTTGATAATCTTAGAAACAGCTCTACCATTCTTTACGAAGTCGATGAGTGAGTCGAGTGTACCTACATACTGACCGTTTGTCTTCTTGTAAAGTTCCTCAGCGTCCTTAATCTGGAGAAGACGAGCCTTTACGGCTTTCTCACGGACAGCTCTCTGCTCATCGAAGTCGATGTCAGAATAAATACTCCAAAAACAAGCCCAAGCGAGACCTATAGTAAGCAAGGCCAAGATGGAATTTACAATAATTTTGTTCATGATATATTATTTTTTAATTTTATTTCACTACTTTTGTGCCACAAAAATAAGCAATAAAAATGAATTTGGAATAAACAGAATAAGTTTTTTTTCAAAAAAAGATGATAATTGACTATTTCGAGGAACAAATGCTATACAATTTCGGATTTACGCCTACAAATCAACAGGCGGAAGTCGTGAAATTACTGGCGGAATTTATTCTCTCTCCTACGGCTGACAGCGTCTTTGTGCTAAAGGGTTTTGCGGGTACGGGAAAGACGAGTATCGTAAGTGCGCTGGTCAAGACAATGGAGCAGATAAAGCAAGACTCAACGGTGCTCATAGCACCTACGGGACGGGCAGCAAAGGTGTTCTCACACTACTCAGACAGGCAGGCTTATACGGTTCATAAACGCATATACAGACAAAAAAGTATAGACAAGGATTCGCTCTTTGAGCTCAACTACAACATGAAGCAGAACCTGCTGTTTATATGCGACGAGGCTTCGATGATTAGTAACGACAGTTACCTTACTGGCTCTTTGTATGGCACAGGAAGGTTGCTGGACGACATGATACATTTTATATATGGTGGCAAGGGATGCCGTCTCATCCTTTTGGGCGATACTGCTCAGTTGCCTCCAGTGGGTGACGGTGAGAGTCCTGCGTTGCAGGAGGATGTTCTCAGAAGTTACGGACTTGATGTCACGACATATACCCTGACACAAGTGGTACGTCAGGCAGACAGTTCGGGAATATTATGGAATGCCACCCATCTACGTCAACTCATAAATGATGAAGACATCTTCGACTTGCCAAAGATTCGTTTTGCTAATTTCCAAGATGTACGTAACATCTCTGGCAATGAACTCATTGAGGCTCTAGAACAATGCTACCATCGTGATGGCGAGGACGATACGATAGTCATAACACGTAGCAACAAGCGAGCCGTTGTATATAATAATGGTATCCGCAACCAAATACTGTGGCGCGATTCGGAGTTAGCAAGTGGAGATATGCTTATGGTTGCCAAGAACAACTATTTCTGGACAGACAAGTTCAATGGCGAGATGATAGAGGAGGCAAAGAAGGACGGCAAAGACATAAAGGATGCTCCACAGACTCCTTTCGACTTCATCGCAAATGGCGACACCGTATTGGTAAAAAGAGTGAGGAACGAACGTGAGTTTTATGGTTTTCGTTTTGCAGATTGTGAACTCCAGTTTCCTGACTATGATGACTACGAAATGGAGGTCACGGTATTGCTCGACACACTTCAGGCAGAGGCGCCATCACTTACCAAAGAGCAGCAGGACCAGCTCTTCAATGGCGTATATGAAGATTATTTCGACCTGAAGACAAAGCCGGAGAAGTTGAAGGCAATGAAGAAGGATCCTTACTTCAACGCCCTTCAGATTAAATATGCTTATGCAATAACGTGTCATAAGGCCCAGGGTGGTCAATGGTCAAACGTATTCATTGACCAAGGTTACATGACTGAGGAAATGCTCGGGCCTGACTACTTCCGTTGGCTCTATACCGCCATAACACGTGCAACAAAGAATGTGTATTTTGTCAACTGGAAGGAAGAGCAGACGTTAAGTTAATGATGAGGACCCACCCTAACCCTCCCTATAGGGAGGGAACAGAGTTACCATATTCCTCCCTTTAAGGAATTATGAATTAGGAATGGGTCGTGAGTTATGAGTTCTGAATTATGAGTTGGCGTCAAACGCCAATTATGAATTATTAATTATGAATTATGAATTGTTTTAAGGCTTGGTTTTTGGCTTCACGTCCAAAGACATTGACGGGAGCTGCAGCTCCAGTACTTGTTGGTGCTGCATTGGCATGGGAAGATTGTTTCTCACGCGCTTATCTTGACTTGATGCACAATATGCTGCACCCTTATTCGGCAAAGGTATTTGCTAACTTCTGGTTGCCGCTTGCCCTTTGCCTCTTGTTTGCATTTCTCATGCAGATAGATGCCAACCTTGTGAATGACTATTTCGACTTCAAGAAAGGTACTGACCGCGAGGACCGTCTTGGTCCTGAGCGTGCATGTGCCCAAGGATGGATTACTCCAGGAGCCATGAGGATTGGCATAGGCATCGTGACGATTCTTGCCTGTCTCGTGGGATGCCTCATCATGCTTTGGCACCTTCAGTACGAGTTGCTGTTAGTGGGTATTGCGTGTGTCATCGGCTGCTTCATCTATACCACTAAGTTCTCATATCTCGGACTTGGTGACATACTCGTACTGGTATTCTTCGGCATTGTACCAGTAGGATTCACATATTACGTCATAAGCGAGGGACAATGGTCGTGGGCTCTCACGCTTGCAGGGCTTGGTATGGGACTTGCCACGGACAACCTACTCATCGTGAACAACTATCGTGACAGACATCAAGATGCTATAAGTGGCAAGAAGACCATCATAGTACGCTGGGGGAAAGAGTTCGGCCGTCGAATATATCTGTGGCTCGGTATCATAGCCACAGTACTTGCCATGACTGTGCTCTTCATGATTGATAAGCCATACCTGTTCATGCTTATCTACCTTGTGCTCCACATCGCCACATGGTTCAAGATGTGTCATCTTGAGGGTAAGGCCCTCAATGGAATACTTGGTAAGACAGCACGCAACATATTCCTGTACGGCCTGCTGTTGGCTGGCGCAATGGTTGTGGTGACCTTCTAACCCACGTGGGCAGCCTTTCGTAGAATAATACAGATGCAATAAAAAGCTCAATGATTTTGCACATTGCAAAGTCATTGAGCTTTTCTTTTATTCTTTATCAATCGTTTCTTCTTCAAGCATAGCTTGAGTGATGGATACTATAAGCCAACTTTTACGTCTGTATCTAACATCTTTGAAAGTACATCAGTACGTATGTCAACCAGTTTTGAAAGTAAATTGTAGACGTCTGCATTATATGCTCGTTGACTGTAGAATGATAGCTGAATAGCATTTTTCCCGTTCACCTTTATAGCCTTGTAGCGATAGAGGTTGAATTCCACCACAGTCGGTTCTTTGCCTTTTTCCCCATTGCTTACAAGAAAGTCAATCATGTATTCACCGCTTTTCTTGTTCTCATATTTCTTATAATGGCAGCAGTTGTCTGTCTTTTTTCTGTTATCAAGCTCGGTGCATTTAGCTTGCGCTGCTAATTGTGGAGTGATTCCTTCTGCAACGAGAACGTTGATTGTAAACATCTTCTTGAATGTCTCAGGCTTCTCTCCCTTTGGGAAATACTCCTGAATGTAGTAACCATCGTTAGGGTGTGAACTCCATCCAAGAGTGTAGTTCTCTTTGTTGAACTTGATGGTGTTACCTATTTTCAGATAGTCTGTTACCTGTGCCATGCAAGTAAGTGAACACATAGTAAGTACAAGGCTTATAATTCTTTTAATCATATTGTTGTTTTTATATATTATTTCTTATGTAATTTCCATCGCTTTTTCTATTGATAAGAGGGAGCATTTGTTGTAAAATATGGGGATAGCAATACTCTGCTCGACGGTTGGCAAAGGTTGAGGATTGTTCTCCTATTCCTTCTCCAACAGAGCGACAGCATAGGCAGATATACCTTCCTCACGACCCGTGAAGCCAAGCTTCTCGGTTGTGGTAGCCTTGATGCTGATATCATCCTCGTCTATTCCCATGCATTGGGCAAGGACAGTCTTCATCTCAGGTATGCGTGGATTCATCTTAGGACGCTCTGCACAGATAGTGGAGTCAATATTACCTATCTCATAACCACGTTCTCTAACAAGTTCCACCGTACGACGAAGAAGAATCTTCGAGTCGATATTTTCGAACTCATTTCCCTTCTTAGGTGGGAAATGATAACCTATGTCACGCATATTGGCAGCGCCAAGGATAGCGTCACATATTGCATGTATAAGTACATCCGCATCGCTATGACCGAGCAGTCCCATTGTGTGTTCCAATTTGATGCCACCAATCCAAAGGTCACGTCCCTCAACTAACTTATGGACATCAAAGCCCATCCCAACTCGTATCTTCATAAGCCCCCCGACCCCCGAAGGGGGCGGCCCTCCGGATTCTGTCGTTTATTTATTGTCAATTATCAATTATAAATTATCAATTGCCACCCTGACCCGTCAGGCCGCCCCCTTCGGGGGTCGGGGGGCATTACCTCCTTCTCTTACCAAGTATATCCTGTATTCCGTCCAAATCAAATGCGAGGGAGAAACGGACAGTCTGGTCAAGCGGATTGGACTGAGCAGTAGAAATGACATAACCTGCATCAATAGAGAATACGTTCATCTTGAAACCAGCACCCACTGTGAAGTATTTACGGTTTCCCTTGTTAGGGTGCTCGTGATGATAACCTCCACGGATGAAGAACTGATTGTTGTATGAGTATTCAGCACCCACGCTCCACTGTACCTCTTGAAGTTCTTCCTTGAAGCCACCTGGAGCATCGCTGAAAGACTTGAACATACCCGTTATAGGAGATACATTATTGTAGCCTTCTTCCTGAAGCCAAGAGTTATAGTCACTCTGATACTGAGTGTCGATGACATCTCCATTTACATCCACCTCAGGATGTTCTTGCTCAAGATACTGAATGTATGTAGGCATAGTAGGAACCATGAGCTTGTTGGCATCTGCTGCTAAAGTGATTGAGTTATACTCATCAATAGGAACAAGGAGAGCCATACCAAGACGAAGATTCGTAGGGATAAACTCGTTAGTACTACCATTATCGTAAGAAATCTTGCTACCAATGTTACTTGCGTTAAGACCCCAGCTCAACTGACACTCTCGCTGTCCGATATTGATATAACCATTGTGGTAGAGAGCGATGTCGGCAGCAAAAGCTGAACCTGGTGTACGCTCATCATCATGAGTACCAAGGTCGGAATGAATAAAACGAAGCGCAACAGCAGCAGAGAATGTCTCACTAAGCATACGTGAGTAGGCAACATCGAGTGCCATCTCGTATGGACGGATGATATCTTCCGTATTACCCACATACACATCACCAAGAGAAAAATAGCGGAGCGAACCTGACAAGGCATCATAGTCGCCAAGACGCATATATCCCGTCACGTTGGCAAGGTCGATACCCTCCACGATGCTACGCAACCAAGGAGTGTAGTTGAGTGACACACCACCACGGCTTATGCAGAACGGATACTTTGCTGGGTTCCAATACTGCGAGTTGACATCTGGGTCTGTTGCAGCACCCACGTCACCGAGACCTGCAGCACGTGCATCTGGTGCAAGAGCAAGGGATGTAACAGCATAGTGTACTGGATTGAGTTGGTTCCAGTTCTTCTTATTCTGTGCATTTGCACCCAAGGCAAATACTGTGCAGCCTAATGCAAGTGATATAAACTTTTTATTATTCATCTTTCTGAAAATTGTTTCTTAAGTAGGTGTGCAAAATTATTTTTATAATGTTTGTATTGATTAATGATGTAGGTTCAGCGTCTAAAATAAATGAGTGTAGTGACTCCTACTCGATTGTTTTTAGGCGGTGAAGATGCGCAGTAGGCGGTGCAAGGATTGTAAAAACAATTATGCACACCTACTTATAATAACGGACGAAGCGTGTCTTTTATTGTACTACTGCACAATTTTCTTAGTATCGCTATATACCTCTTCGTCATTGGATATATACTTCACTTTCTTTATATACGTTCCCTTAGGGAGTACGACAGAATCCGTAGAGATACTGCGCAACAGTCTGCCCGCAAAGTCGTAGTATTCCACCACCTTGGTGAGACCCTCAAACACTTCAAATGAATAATGCTTCTCACTCATGTTGTTGAACGTGTCGAATGCCCTCACGGTAAGAGTATGTGAACCTGCTTCAAGTTCAGGGAAAGTGAATTCAATCTTGCCTGACGTATAGTCGCCTGTAGTCTGGCGATAGTAACTGTTGAGATTGTAGGTTGAAGATTCCTTACCATCAATCACAGCCACAATATCGTGTCCGAGTCCATTACCAGATGCATTGATACCGCTACTATCACTCAAGTGTATGTAGATGGTAGGAGTCTCGTTTACCCTCTGACCATCTATCGTATGCTCTGAGTTGATGTATGTAGCAATAGCTGGACCAACTGTATCAATTGCAAGCTCCACATCTGTACCTCCGATGATGAAGTCACGGAACGATCCGAACGCCTCTATCGTGTGGCTCTTATTTAGAGCATAGAGATTGATGAGTCCGCTGGCATTACTATAGTTATTGTCAAGCGGTACTGGGAACGTGAATGTAAACACACCATTCTTCACGCTGTCGGCTGCGCTGTAGAGTCTGCGCTTGTAGTCGCTATACGTAAACTCGTAATCCTCAGACCCGTTGTTATTGCGTGTGGTAATCGTCTCACGGTTGTCGAACACAGAAGACTCTACAATACCTTCAAAGTCATCAAGTCCATTTCCATTACCGTCCACTATATGACCACGTACCGTCACCTTCTCACCTGCGCTAATCTGACAAGTCTCGTCCTTTACACTCTTGCCATTGATAGAGTCGATTACTATACTGTAGTCTGGATTCGGGAGCACAATGGCTGGGTCGCCAAGAAGTACGAACTGACTCTTGTTAAGTGTAACATTATCTGACTTACTTTCGTTTATTATGTCACACTTAGCCTGAGACAAAGCCTCGCCAAGAGAATAACGCTTGCCACCCTCCTTACTGAGCATGTACTTCATCAGCAGTTTGTTAATCTTAGCATTCTGATCACCATAGACAGCTCTTGTAGTACCGAAGAAAGCAATAGCACCACCATCCTTGTTAAGTACAGCCGTCTCGCCAAGGGTCTCAGTATTCGTGTCGAAAGGTGTGGTCTCACATGCCGCAGTAATCCATACTGGCAGACGAGTGGTCTTCCACTTCTTGAAGTCATCAACATTCACTGCCATCTCGTGTGAAAGCGTATGTGGTGCACCGTGACCCGTATAGTTCATGATGAGAGCTCCTTCCATAATGGTCTTGTTTATATCACTCTCCACACTTGGGTATCTTGTTCCCGTTGCCGTCTGTTCCCAAGGATAGGCATCCCAATAGATACGACTGAAACGGAAGTCCGGATTAGCAGTTTCAAGCTGCTTTGCCATCTCTTCTGCGTGATTCATGTGTGTGTATGCTCGTTCCTTAACAGTACCATCATCTGCAAGGATGCAGATGGAGTTTCGCCAATTGCCAGCATCTATATTATTGATATAAGCGATAGTCTTATCAACAACACCCTTTGCCTCATCAGCAGTAGTCACAGGAATACGTCCAAGACCAACCTTAGGAAGATTACAGAGTAACCCATACATTGAGTCGTCAGGACATGAAACATATTCCTCAAGGACATAAGACTTAGCGGTACTCTCAGAGTCATCGGACTCATAGCAGAGCAGATAGTCGTCAGCAGAGTATTTCTTTGTGCCAAGTACCATGAGTCTGTTGTCCCATACGGATGCTCCGAAGAGAAGGACATTACGAAGTTTGCGTCCTTTGCCCTCGTTACCCTTTTCGTAAAGCATCTTGATGAATCGTCGGTATGCAGTCACATCAGGAGTACCTGCCGAGAACTCATTGTATATCTTGTCTGCAGAAACGACTGCACACGTCATGCTATCATGCTGAGTATGATAAGCCGCAAGTCTCTCTGCCTGTGCCGTAAGTTTACCGCTTGCAGGTACAATGATGAGATAATCCACGCTTGTCATGCTATGAAGGTCCTGATTGGCTACCGTACCCACCTTGACAGGTACTGGATATGTTGCATTACGGTCGAAAGCAATATAAGAGTCTTCAATCTGCATATCTTCAGAAAGAACCTTAAGTATTCCGTTGCTATATGACCCCGTCAACTCGTAGAAGGAATCTGGATAAGTAACATTCCATACGGTTGTACTCTCATTTGTTCCGCTAATCTCGAAGACCGCCGTACCATCCTCCGCAGGACTGAACTCAATAAAATTCTCTCCCGTCATATCGAGCGAACGCTCATAACTTGCACGTATATAGTCAAGGTGTCCCTTATCTCCGCTTATCATACTAAGTCTAAATGGAAGATTGTCCGAAGTAAGTCCAGACACGTTGAATGATGTGGCTGTCTGTTGTGCTACAGCATTATCGCCAAGCTTGGCGACGGAAAGATTCTTCACACTCTTATTATTGGCATAGATGCCAATGGTAGAGGCACTGGTAAACTTGGCTCCAAACTGGAGTTCGACCTTGATATCCTTAGTAGTATGCTTATTGACTGCAAGGTTGTAAGACTTGACAGTACCTGCGGAATACTCTGTTGCTTCATAGAATCTGCGGCCGAAGTTGCCAAACGAGTATTCGTCCTTCTCATATACGCTATGAGCAAGAGTATTCTTCTGAGTAATCGTTGCCGTTGATGCAGCATCCTTTGTCGTGAAGGTAGCAGGTGCTCCTTCCGTATCTTCAGTAAGGAAATAATAAATATATGAGCTGTAGGGATTGTTGAAATGCGTAAACGCCCCATTTTTCTTTGTCCATTGGGTTGTTCCACATGAATAGAAAAGGAGATTGCCAGACGACGTGTTCCTGTAAAGCGGAATTTCCATAAGGTCATCCCACAAGCCATCAATATCATTATCTGGCAATACAGGAAGATTATAGCCGTAAAGCTTGACCTTTGCAGGGTCTGTGAATCCCATCTTCTTCAGGTCATTCTTCGACAACTGGTATATTCCGCTGTTGTCCACACGTATCTTCACCCATTTGCCTTTAGCCAGCAATGAGTGGTCTGCATATTGCGTCTGAGCATCGATGGATAATGATGCTAATATGAACAACAAGTGGAATATTGCTTTTCTCATATATTTTCTCGTATTAATGTGCTTGCCAAGTATGGCAGGCATTTACTTAATCTTCTGGCGAAGCACTTTCTTGTCTCCTATGTAGCCTTCAAGGATATCGTTCTCCTTTACAGGACCTACGCCTACCGGCGTACCTGTGAAGATAAGGTCGCCAGTCTTGAGAGTGAAGAACTTGCTACAATAGGCGATAATCTTGTCAACAGAGAATACCATGTCCTTTGTGAATCCTGTCTGAACAGTCTCACCGTTCTTCTCAAGATGGAACTCAAGGTTCTGTACATCGCCACCAAGTTCATCCAGCTTAACGAACTCGCCCACGGCTGCACTTCCGTCAAAGCCCTTACAGATGTCCCAAGGATGACCTGCCTTGCGAAGCTTCTCCTGAAGGTCACGTGCCGTAAAGTCTATACCTACCGTAACTTCGTTGTAGTAACGATGGGCAAAGCGTTCGCTTATATCCTTACCCACATGAGCAATCTTGACGACAATCTCTGTCTCGTAATCAAATCGCTCTGCAAAGTCAGGCACGAAGAATGGCTTATGATCACGTAGCAAGGAACTCTCCTGCTTGGAGAATATCACAGGCTCTGTTGGCAGAGGAGTGCTACCGTTAAGTTCTGTATTATGTAAGGCATAATTCATGCCAACGGCTAAAATCTTCATTTCTTTTGAATTTTGAGTTATGAATTATGAATTTTGAGTTATGAGTCAGATTGGACTCATAACCCATAACTCACAGTTCAATACTCCTAATATAATCCAATTAATTTGAGAATGTCGTTGAGGTTTGCCCAAAGCATAAGACCGAGGAGCAACCACATACCGACAACCTGAATATTCTCAAGGAACTTTTCGCTTGGCTTCTTGCCTGTACACATCTCAAAGACGGTAATAATAGCATGACCGCCATCGAGAGCTGGTATTGGGAGAAGGTTCATGATTCCAAGTACAACACTTAGGAATGCAGTAAACTGCCAGAAGCCTATCCAATCCCATTCTGTGGAGAACATCTTTCCTATACCAATGAAACCACTAACGTTTTTGGCGCCCTTCTTTGTAAAGAGGTATTTCAATTGGTCAACATAGCTCTTCATTACGTTCCATCCACGCTCAATTCCAGCTGGGAATGACTCAAAGAAACCATAATGTTTAACTGTCATCTTGTGCTTATACGGATACTCTGGAGCAAAGCCTATTTTGAAGTTCGCATCAAGTACAGCCTTGACTGTATCCTTATCATTTATCACAAGAGAAATGCTTCTCTGCTTGAGTGAATCAGCATGAGTTGACTTTTTATCGAGAACGTCTTGACGTAGTATGATCTGATACACGACATCATTATAATCAGCAATAGCATTGCCGTTGATAGACGTAATCCTGTCACCTATCTTGAGACCAATCTTTTCGGCAGGGCTTCCAGGCAACACCTCGCCAACTTTATTTGGCAAACGCATATCTGCATATTTTGGTTCCTGTTCCATCATATCGAGAAGGCTCATCTCCTGTGGGAGAACGATGACTTCCTTCTTGCCATTACGGAGAACGGTTACAGTCTTAGCATTTGATATGTCCTGAAGTTTGCCTATTGTCCAATACAAGACTTCCTTATCATCAATATGAGTGATGATGTCGCCATCCTTGAATCCGTCTTCCTTGGCAGCAGCAGAGAACTTCATTCCGTATGTCATGTCTGTACTCTTGACATACTCTGTTCCATGTACATAGAGTACCATAGAATAGATAACAAAGGCTGTGATGAAGTTCATGATGACACCACCGAGCATGATGAACAGACGTTGCCATGCCGGTTTAGTACGGAACTCCCAAGGCTTTGGTGGCAGAGCCATCTGTTCCTTGTCCATTGACTCGTCAATCATTCCAGAAATCTTGACATAACCGCCGAGTGGAATCCATCCGATACCGTACTCTGTTCCTTCGTACTCGTATTCGCCATTCTCCTTCTTGGCTACTGGCTGCTTGCCCATGAGCTTGCGGAACCAGTTAGAGTATGTGCTGAAGATATGGAACTTATAGTCGAAGAAGAGATAGAACTTCTCTACTCGTGTCTTAAAGAGTTTAGCAAAGAAGAAGTGTCCTCCTTCGTGTAGTATTACCAAGAGCGAGAGGGCTGCTATCAACTGTGCGCCCTGAATTAGCCATTCCATTGGATATATTGTTTGTTTCTTATATTAACGTAAGTTTTTGTCTTTTATTGTGTGAATGTTTCATAACCGTACGCGGCGGTTATATGTGATTAGAGCAGGCTTGCTGCAAATGCACGTGCTTCCTTATCCGTCGCAAGATAATTGTCGAGAGTGTCCTCTGTGTTGAATGCCACATTCTGCATGGTCTTCTCGATAATCTCGCTTATACGTGTGTAAGGAATCTTATCCTCGATGAAGGCACGGTTCACAATCTCGTTGGCTGCATTCACGATACATGGCATGTTGCCACCCTGACGTAATGCCTCGTATGCGAGTGCAAGACAAGGGAAACGCTTAGTGTCAGGTTCCTCAAACGTGAGGCTCTGCATCTTAAAGAGGTCAAGACGATCGCCGTTGAGCGTGAGTCGCTTAGGATAAGAGAAGGCGTACTGGATTGGGAGACGCATATCTGGTACTCCGAGTTGTGCCTTTACCGCTCCGTCCTCAAACTGTACGGCAGAATGGATGACACTCTGTGGATGTACGACAACCTGTATCTGCTCAGGCTTTACTCCAAAGAGCCACTTTGCCTCGATGACCTCAAAGCCTTTGTTCATGAGCGTGGCAGAGTCGATGGTAATCTTGGCACCCATGTTCCATGTAGGATGAGCAAGGGCGTCTGCCTTTGTGACGGTCTTGAGCTGTTCGTTGTTGAACTTACGGAAAGGTCCTCCACTACATGTGAGGAGTATCTTGTCAATCCTATTGCCTGGCTCGAGACATTGGAAGATTGCCGAGTGCTCTGAATCGACAGGAAGGATTGGTACCTTATACTCGTTGGCGAGCTTGGTTATAAGTCCACCTGCCACGACGAGTGTCTCCTTATTGGCAAGGGCTATGATCTTCTTTGCCTTGATGGCTGCTATTGTTGGCTCAAGACCTGCGAAGCCTACCATAGAGGCAAGAACGATATCCACGTTCTGATCCTGTACCATGTCGCAGAGTGCCTTAGCTCCTGCATATACCTTGATAGGAAGGGCGCTGAGAGCGTCCTTTACCTTGTCATAATTCTTCTCGTTGGCAATAACGACTGCCTCTGGATTATATTTTCGTGCCTGTTCTATAATAAGGTCAGCATTATTGTAGGCGGTAAGCACGTATGCCTCATAGAGGTCGCTATGCTGCTCTATTACGTCGAGTGCCTGAGTACCTATGCTGCCTGTTGAACCTAATATACAAATTCTTTTCCTCATACAAGCCCCCCGACCCCCGAGGGGGGCGGCTATCCTGTTGTGGGGGATGGTAGCCTGTGGTTAATATTATTGTCTCCCGGGGCTGACGCTCCGGACACGGTGGCGAACGGTAAAGGATTACAACTCCAGCAAGCCGATTGGCAGGTCCATGGTCATGACCTTGTTGTCCTGGTCAATATTGCTGATGAACTCCTCATGGGCAGGAATCATAACCTCGCTGCCATCAGGACGCTCCACGATGAAGAGCCAGTTCTCGGTGTTATCGTCAATGGCTGTGATTGTTCCAATCTCGCTGTTATCGTCACCGTCAATCATCTTGAATCCGATGAAGTAGTTGAGCGATACTTCGTCCTCGCCAAGTTCCTGTACGTACTTGTTCTCGATATAGACGTCGCATCCCAAGAGGAACTGTACGGAGTCAGAAGTGTCAAGGTCCTCGAACTTGACGAGTGCCGTGGTGTCACTCCTGAATCTGTATTCCTCAATAAAGAACGGCACGAGGATGCCGTCAATCTCACAAATGAGATAATCGACATCTGCCGTGTCGAACACATCGTCCGTAAAATTGAAGTTTACCTCTCCATTCAGACCATGTGCCTTGGTAATCTTACCTATCTGATAAACGTCTTCCTTTCTAATCATATAAAGAAGCCAAGCCCCCCGACCTATCCTTCGGAGTTAAAAGTTAAAAATTAAAAGTTAAAAGTTAAGTTTTGAAGATTAAAGTTCACGAGTTCCATGTTTGGGACGGGTAACTCTTAACTTTTAATTCTTAACTCTTAACTCCCGCGAAGCGGGCCTATACTCTCTGTATCTTTGCTCCGAGTGCGTTAAGTCGTCCCTCGATGTCCTCGTATCCACGGTCAATCTGCTCGATATTGCTTATCACGCTTGTTCCTTTGGCACTCATGGCAGCAATAAGGAGGGCGATACCTGCACGGATATCTGGAGAAGACATACGTGAGCCACGAAGCTTGAACTGGTTGTCGTGACCGATGACTACGGCACGGTGTGGGTCGCAGAGTATTATCTGTGCTCCCATGTCGATGAGCTTGTCCACGAAAAAGAGACGGCTCTCGAACATCTTCTGATGTATGAGTACGCTTCCCTTTGCCTGAGTTGCCACGACGAGGATTACACTCAAAAGGTCAGGCGTAAGTCCTGGCCAAGGTGCATCAGCAAACGACATGATGCTTCCGTCCATGAAAGACTCCACCTCATAATGTTCCTGCTCTGGAATGAAGAGGTCATCACCACGAAGCTCCATCTTCACGCCAAGGCGACGGAACATAGAAGGGATGATTCCGAGATTCTCGTATGAAACGTTCTTGATGGTAATCTCGCTACCTGTCATTACAGCCATACCGATGAACGAACCTACCTCAATCATATCTGGAAGGATGGTGTGTTCACATCCGTGGAGTTCCTTCACACCTTCGATGGTAAGGAGGTTTGAAGCGATACCGCTGATTTTTGCGCCCATACGGTTGAGCATCTTGCAAAGTTGCTGGATGTATGGCTCGCAAGCAGCATTATATATAGTAGTGGTGCCTTCAGCAAGTACGGCAGTCATGATGATGTTGGCTGTACCTGTGACTGAAGCCTCGTCAAGGAGCATGTACTTGCCCTTGAGTTCCTTTGCGTCAATTTCGTAAACGCCTCTCTCCGTATTATGAATAAACTTAGCACCCAGTTCCTGTATGCCTATGAAGTGGGTGTCGAGACGGCGACGACCAATCTGGTCGCCTCCTGGCTTTGCCACGCAAGCCTTGTGGAAACGTCCGAGCAGAGGACCGAGTGTGAGGATGGAGCCACGGAGGCGGCTGCATCGCTGTACAAACTCGTCACTATTGAGAAAATCCATGTCGAGGCTGTCTGCCTGAAACTGGTAATCCTTGCCACCAATCCTCATGACCTTCACACCCATCTTGCTCAGGAGGTCGATGAGGTTGTTCACGTCGAGGATGTCTGGTACGTTCCTCATTATGACAGGTTCAGCCGTCAAGAGTACGGCTGATAAAACTTCGAGTGCCTCGTTCTTGGCACCCTGTGGAACAATCTCTCCGTGGAGCTTGTGTCCGCCTTCTATTATGAATTGAGCCATGTAAAAGATAGCCTCCCATTCCACAAGGTTCGATGTCCTTTTGGACAGATACCATTAGAGGATTAGGAACTTTTATTACTTCTTCTTTTTCTTCTTTGTGATTGATGTTGAGATGAGGTTACTGAGGAGCTCACCGTCAGTAACGAGAGGATTGTTGATTGGGTCGATTGTAACCTTACCATTTGTGTAATCTGCAAGGTCGTCAACAACTTTTCTGTCGCTCATAACGTCGATGTCCCAATATGCAAGGCTTCGCTTCATCTGGTTTGCCACCTGATGTGCGAGTTCCTCACGTTCCTCTGGATCTTCCACCTCGGTAATCTTCTTTGTCAAGTCCTCAAGTATTCTTCCGTAGTGACGACGGCGGATTGGTTTCTGAGGATAGTTGACCTTCATCATCTTCTGCTCCTCATCATAGCGCTCAATCTCTACTGGGTAGTCGATGTCAAGCTCATATTTAGAGATGCGTGCAAGGTGGTTCCAAAGCTTCTGCTGGAAGTCCTCGGCATTACCGCTCTGCTCCGTCATGGTTGACATGATGCCAACGATGGTGTAGGCACAGTTGGTACGCTCGTCCCTGTCCTTGATTGTCTTGCAATGGTTCACCATCTCCTGGATGCTGCGACCATACTCCGACATCTGGAGGGGCTCACGACTTGTATTGTAATCCTTGACGGTGTCAAGTTCCTTATGTAATGATTCGATATCTCTCATTCAACGTTTAGCGTTTATTGTTTATCTATTGTTTATCGTTTAGAGTTTAAAGACTTTACTCTTTAGTAGAACAGCCCATGTTTTTCCCCAGTCGTAGCGTTAATACTTTCTTGACATTTATGAGAGTCTCATATAGGTCTCATATGAGTCACTACTTAGTCAGTACTTAGTCACTACTTCAAAGTAGGGCATTTCCGATACTATTTTGTCTTTCTCTAAACTTTTTAACTTTTAATTTTTAATTTTTAACTTTACAGCAGGCTCTTTGCCTTTGTTGCCACAAATTCCTTGAGATAGAAAGGTTCGAAGTAAGCCACATCCTCAAATTCCTCGTTGAGGAATTTCTTCTCAGCCAATGGCGCCATGTTCTTGGCATGAAGCTCCACTCCGTCAAGGAAGTGAGCGTTAGGATGATTGATAACAGCCTTGCACTTCTCAGCTCCGTTGCCGAAGAAATATATTGGGTGCTTGTCGAGTTCTTCCTTGAATGAATTCTCGTCTATGACCTTGGCACAAGTGTCGATGACTGGCTTGAGTGCCCTTGTGTAGAGTGCCGTATAAACCTCCATCCTTCGTGCATCAAGCATTGGACATACGAGTGCATCCTCTGGGAGGTCATCATGCTTGAGGAGAACAGGTACACAGAGTACCTTGAGTGTTGGAATGGAAATAAGTTTGAGGTCTTGTCCGTAGCAGATACCCTTTGCCATAGACACTCCGATGCGGAGACCTGTGTATGAACCAGGACCGCTGCTTACGGCTACCGCATCAAACGGAATGGCATGACTGTCCGTGAAAGACATAGCCTCATCAACGAATACTCCCAACCTCTTTGAATGGTTCGTGTCCTTGGCACCGCCATTCTTTATGTCATCATAATTGTCTATCTGAAATATTGTGGCACCGTCCTGACTGACAGCTACGCTACAGCCGTCGGTTGCCGTCTCAATATGTAAAATTACTGCCATCTTAAATAGAATTACACATAATACGATGCAAAAATACAAATAAATAACCGTTTTGTAGTTAGCATAATGACAAAAATCGCTATTTTTGCATAAAAATTAAGATTTAGCATTATGATTCAGTCTATGACAGGCTACGGCAAATGCGTAGCCGAATATAACGGAAAGAAAATTCACGCAGAGATAAAATCGCTTAACAGCAAGGCTCTCGACCTTTCCACTCGTCTCGCTCCTCTCTATCGTGAGAAAGAAATGGAGGTTCGTCAACTCATTTCTACCGCACTCGAACGTGGAAAGGTAGATTTCAATCTCTGGATTGAGAAGGATGAAGTGGCTTCAGTATCTACAATCAACAAGGAACTCGTAGGCGAATACTACAATCAGATAAAGGACGTGTCTGCCTCACTCGGTCTCGAAATGGGTGGCACACAGTCAGCCAACGAATGGATGAAGGTACTCCTCCGCATGCCAGACGTTATGTCACGCTCTGAGGTAGAAGAACTCGCAGATGAAGAGTGGGTTGTTGCACGTCAGGTAGTTGAAGGTGCAATCAACGCTCTCGTTGAATTCCGTAAACAGGAGGGAGAAGCCCTTGCAAAGAAGTTTACAGAAAAGATTGAAAACATACGTACATACCTCGCAAGCATCGAGCCATACGAGACAGGACGCACAGAGAAGATTCGCCAGCGTCTCCTCGACACTCTCGAACAGCATATCGGTGGCGACTATGACAAGAACCGTCTTGAGCAGGAGATGATTTACTACATCGAGAAGCTCGACATCTCTGAGGAGAAGCAGCGTCTCTCCAACCATCTCAACTACTTCCTTGAGACCATGAAGGACGGCAAGGGACAGGGCAAGAAACTCGGTTTCATCGCTCAGGAGATGGGACGCGAAATCAACACCACAGGCTCTAAATCCAATCAGGCAGAGATGCAGAACATCGTTGTCAAGATGAAGGACGAGCTTGAGCAAATCAAGGAGCAGGTTCTTAATGTGATGTAATGGTGGCATGATGCCACAATTGATAATTGATAATTGATAATTATGCCATTCGGCGTATGGGCAATTACCTTTTACTAATTATCAGTTGACTTCTGGTTTTTCCTGCCAATTATAAATTATAAATTATAAATTATCAATTGAGAATCGGTCTATACGGAGGGTCATTCAACCCCATACATAATGGTCACACTTCATTGGCACAGTCGCTTGTAGATCAAGGGCTGGTAGATGAAGTGTGGCTTCTTGTTTCTCCACTCAACCCGTTGAAACAGACGAGTGGAGATATTGCCGCCTACGAGCATCGTCTCCGTATGGCAGAATTGGCGTGCAAGGGACACAAGGGACTTCGCGTCTCCGACTTTGAAAGTCATCTTCCCATTCCTTCGTACACCATTACGACACTTGACGCCATTGCTGCGACCTACCCTCAGCATACATTTTGTCTTGTCATCGGAGCAGACAATTGGCAAGGATTCAACAAGTGGTACAAGAGCGACGAGATAATTGCCCGTTACCCTATCCTCGTCTATAATCGTCCTGGATTCTCTCTTGACGAGTCCACATCCTCATTCCCTCCTACCGTAAAGGTTGTTGATACTCCGCTTTACGACATTTCTTCCACAGAGTTACGCAACTCCTTACGCCAAGGCGATAATCCTACACAATGGCTTGCAGCCGAGGTGTTGGAATATATAAAGGAGAATGGGCTGTACAAATAAGACACTCATTTAATAGATATTCAACATCTGTTTAACAAGCGGTAAACAGACAAAAAAAGGCTGTCAAATCTGACAGCCTATATTTTTTAATGTAACACAATCTTGATTGTTGCTTCGGTTGTGAATACCGCACCATAACCATAAGGTTCGTTCTCATGATAACGGCCAAAGAAGAAACCGCCATCCTTGTAATGGTAGAGGCCATAACCCTCACGCTTACCGTTGACCGTCTCACCCACATAGCGGTCGCCACTCTTGTAGGTGAGCGACTGGAACTTGTAAACTCCACGGGCACTCTCAGGAATAGACATAATCTCGCCATCCTTCATGATGCTGATAGGTTCACTCGTCGTGAGGTCATAAGATATATAATGTGTATCCGAACCCACCTTCACGATGTGAGTTCCCATCTTGATGCCAAAGATAAATGAAGTCATGCGGAACAATCCAGTTACGGATGTCTCGTTGTCCATAATATATTGACCAAAGCCGTATATATGATTATCAGGAGTAAGCTGACCAATATACTGTCCCCTACCCCCATGCAAAGCCTTAGCAATACCAGAATGGAATGGAGCGCAATAGTCACAGAACACAGCCATCATCTCCTCCGGTATGGATGGATATTTGTCAAGTTTCACTTGTTGTGCGCTAATATTCAATGGAATCAGCAGCAAAATCAAATAAATAGCCTTCATCTAAGTCAAAGTATTTGCTGCAAAAGTACACATTCTTTACGAATAATTTATGAAAAAGATTAAACTTTTTTCATTATGATAGTCAAAGAAACGTGAATTGAATAAAATACGGACGAAAAAGTTAATACACTTTTGGTTCAGATTCTTAACATTCAACCTCACATCTGGTATCAGGTAAGAAGAAAGAAAAAATAAACAATCACATACAACACCTAAGAAAAAATGAAAAAAGCATCATTAGCATTGCTTCTGACGCTTATCAGTTCTGCGTCCTTTGCACAGAAGTATGATATTGTCGGAACAGTTATCGAAAAGGGAACAACCACAGGTGTACCTTCCGCATCAGTACGAGTTCTTTCGCTTCCAGACAGCAGCATGGTGACTGGAGCATCTACCCTGACAAACGGTTCATTCAAGATTCAGAATGTAAAGAAAGGAAAATCGCCATCAAGGTTACATTTGTTGGTTACCAGGACAAGGTAGTAGGTCTTGACCTCACAAAAAAGAAGGACAAGACTGTCAACATGGGCAGCATCGAGATACTTGAGAACAGCAAGCTCCTCAAGGATGCTGTTGTGAGTGCAAATGCTGCACAGGTACAGGTAAGCGGCGACTCGCTCGTCTATAATGCCAGCGCATATCGTGTACCAGAGGGAAGTACACTTGAGGCTCTCGTCAAGAAGCTCCCAGGTGCTGAAGTTGATGATGATGGTAATATCAAGATAAACGGAAAGACTATCAAGAAGATTCTCGTGGACAAGAAGGAGTTCTTCCTTGACGACAAGCAGACAGCCCTCCAGAATCTTCCTTCAAACATCATAGACAAGATTAAGTCATACGACCGTAAGAGCGACTTCTCACGCATCACAGGTATTGATGATGGAGAGGACGAGACCGTGCTCGACCTTCAGATTAAGAAAGGTATGGCTGAAGGTTGGATGAGCAACCTCGACCTTGCTGCAGGTACGGAGCATCGCTACTCTGGCAACCTCTTTGCACGTCGTGCCCTTACTGACGCTCAGTTCACACTCATCGGCAACGCTAACAATGTCGGTGGTCGTGGCTTCGGCGGCGGTGGCGGTCGTGGTGGCTGGGGACGTGGCGGTAACGGACTCACAGCTATGAAGAATGCAGGTTTCAACTTTGCCACAACATCAGACAAGCTTGAGACTGGCGGTAGCGTCATGTTCCGATATAATGGTAATGACTCTTATCAGGAGACAAACACAATAAACATGATGGGCGAAACGCAAACATACGCAAACAAGATTAGCCAAAGCTATTCAAGCAATATAGGTCTGAATGGTAACCTTCGTTTTGAGTGGAAACCAGATTCAATGACAAACATCATCTTCCGTCCAAACTTCAGCTACCAACGCAACCGTAGCATGAGCCGTAGTAATGATGCAACATTCACAGACGAATCGGAAGACGATGCAGAGACAAGACTTACCTTCGCAAACGACTCCGTCATTAACAACCTTGTTCTTAACATCATGAACACTTCACTCAACGCTTCACAATCATGGAGTGAGAACAAGAATGCGAACGGAGAGTTGCAAGTAAACCGTCGTCTCAACAATAGCGGACGTAACCTCACATTCCGTTTCACAGGAGGTTTCACAGACAATAATAGCAAACAGTTGTCAACAAACTCCACACGATACGGATATATGCTCGACACATTAAATAATATAGTTAAACGTGGCAACGATTTCTTCACAAACCGCTACAACTATACACCAAACAAAAGTCACAACTACTCTGCACAGGTAACATACTCTGAACCTATCGCAGAGAAAACATACTTACAGCTCTCATATCGTTTCGAGTATAGCTACTCAAAAAGCGACCGTCAAGTACAAGCATTTGCAGACGAACTCGCACAGTTCGATGCCCTCCGCCAAGCACTCAGCATCAATCGCTACAACATCGACGGAGCAATGGATTATATGTTGAGCAATGGTTTCAAGACAAACTATGACAACTATACTGATTCTATATCTACTCGTCAGTCACAGTTCTCTGAGTACCGAAACTACAACCATACAATCGGTTTCACATTCCGCAAGATTACAGATATGTACAACCTCTCTGTAGGTGTAGAGTTGCTTCCACAGCACTCTGTCCTCAACTACAAGTACATGGGCAAAGAATATCCGAACGTAAAGCGTACGGTATTCAACTTCACTCCTACACTTGACTTCCGTTACAACTTCGACAAGCAGACTCAACTCCGTGCCAACTACCGCGGACGTACATCACAGCCTTCAATGACAAACCTTCTTGACATTGAGGATGACTCAAACCCAATGAACATTTCAAAAGGTAACCCAGGTTTGAAGCCTTCTTTGGAGCACAGCCTTCGTCTGGACTACAACACTTACAACGCCGACCTTCAGCAGGGTATCTTCGTGTTCAGCAACATCCGTCTCACACAAAACAGCATTTCAAACGAAGTGCAATACAACAAAATATCTGGTAAGAGAATCACAACTCCACAGAACATCAACGGAAACTGGAATGGATTCTTAGGATTTGGTTACAACCGTGGTCTTGGTGAGAAGAAGTATTTCACAATAAACACCATGACAATGCTCAACTATACTCACAACGTAGGTTACTACTTCGTAAACGACTCTGCAGAGATGGTAACACACAATCTCACAGTACCAACATCACTTAAACAGAAGACTGATAACCTCGGAATAAACGAGCGTCTTTCATTTGGATTCCGCAAGGATTGGTTTGAGATTAGCGTAAACGGAAACGTAAACTACACCCATTCTAACACAAACATGGGTAAGTTGAACAATCCTAACACATGGAACTACTCTTACGGTTCAGAGATAAACCTCACCTTCGACAATGGCTTCACACTCTCTACTGACATCAGCCAAAGCAGCCGTCGTGGTTACCAGTCATCTTCAATGAATACAGATGAGCTCCTTTGGAATGCACAGATTGGTTACTCTTTCCTCAAGGGCAGGGCACTCACAATCACAGCCCAGTGGAACGACATCCTCGGTCAACAGAGTGCAATCAGCCGTACAATCACAGCCAACATGATGCAGGATTCACGCAGCAACTCAATCTACTCTTACGGAATGGTTCACGTTATCTACAAGCTTAATGTCTTCGGCAAGGGAGGCTTTGGTGGATTCGGTGGTGGATTCAACCCTGGCGGATTCGGCGGTGGTCGTCCTGGCGGCGGTGCTCCAGGTGGATTCGGTGGAGGCCGTGGCAGAAGAGGATAACTTGCATTATTCATACTTCATAATGCAAGAGTTAAAAGTTAACAATTAAAAGTAAAAAGTTGGATATAAAAAAACCAAACTAACAATACTTAATACTAAAAACCTAACTTTCGTAGAGGGTGTGCCAAGTGATTGGTGCACCCTCTATCTTTTTTGCCCCCTCCCGTCCTCCCACGGTGGGGAGGTGACCAATGCAAAGGAGCATGTTCATGAGGATGATACATCAATCATGAGACAAAAAGTTGCTCTTACCGTGAATAAAAGTTTTGAAATGCACGAATAAAAGTTTGCGTTATCGTGAAAAAACATTGTTCCGTGGGCTTTGAATATTCATTCAAGGACACGGAACGAATATTCAAAGGCTGTAAACGAATATTCAAAAGCTGTGAACAAACATTCAAAGTCCACGGAATGATTTTTTATCGTGATAAAGCAAATTTTTCTCCTTGCTCTCTCTACTTTTTATGCCTATAAGACGAGTTTTATTGTATGTTATCCTTTCAAACACGTGTGTCACAAAGACTAATTACCTGTTGTTGCAGATGGTTGAACTGTGTTTGAACAATGTTCAATCACAGTTTAATGGGTATTTAAGGGACGTTAAAAATAACGCAATAATTAACGAGAAATATATTTGAGTAGTATGGTTGAAAAAATCACATTAAAGTTTGTTCATTTAGATTCAATAGGGTATTTTTGCATACGAAAAACAAAGTTTACAAAAGGGCATAAAAAACCCGGATTCATCACCAGCATCTAATATCTGGGAGAGGAACTACCGGGACTGCACGGCAAAGGTATGTATAATTATGGAAACCAACAAAAAATTTCTTGAAAAAGTGTTCTCCACAAAGAGAATGGAACGTTATTTTTCTCTTTATCCTAATGATGATGCTAAGGCTATATGTCATTATGAATGCAATCTTATGCTTGCGGAATCACTTTATGTGAGCCTGTCAGTCTTTGAGGTTACATTGCGTAATGCATTGTGTCGAGAATTGGAAACACTTACAGGACGCGAGGATTGGTACGCTATGTTTGCCAATACTCCAGGACTTCGAAGTTTGAATAAATATATCACTGAGGCAGGACGGCACATCACTTCACGACGCGAACAGATAACTCCGTCAAAGATAGTGGCAGAGTTGACTCTTGGTTTCTGGGTGTCATTATTGAATTCCGAATACGAACTGATTCTATGGAAAGCACTACGCCGTGCATTTCCATATATGCCACACCACGAACGAAAACGAAAAAATGTTTCCACACCGCTCAATACATTCCGACGTTTACGCAATCGCATATTCCACAATGAATCTATTTGCTGGAACTTGGACAGAGTGGAAGCCATTCATGAAGAAATAATGTTGGTTATAGGATGGATGAATAAAGACCTTCCAGAATGGGTGGAGGAGCAAGAACGCTTCCATGACGTTTGTGCAGAAATACGCAAGCGAATGGGGTGGAAGTGAAGTAGTTACAAAATGAAAATATTTTAGAAATGGAAACAATTAAAGACGAATTCAAGTTTGTCGCCAAAGATTTTGTTGTGGATTCTGTTACTGCAACTTTAGCAATGGGGGCAGACCCATTGACTTCAAAACTAATAGGAACAGGAACCAAAATCGCTGTTAATGCTTTGTGGGATTTCATGAAAAAAGCTTATGAAGATTATTCAAATAGGCAAATAAGCAATATACAAAAGAACAACGCTGATATAGTAATGCAATATGCAAACGAAACATTTATGAATTTGTCAAATGAAAAAAGTCCATCAAATTCACATGTGGAAAGTTATAGCTATATGGAAGCTGCGTTTGATTTCTCTATTCACATGTTGATGAAAGCAGTGAATGAAAGCCAGAGAAAGAAACTTCCTATAATGGGACGTTTCTGGGGATATGCTGCTGCTCAAGATAATAATAACTGGGATGACATGGTCAATAAAGCGAACATACTATCTTCATTATCATATCGTCAAACTGTTTTAATAATAATTCTAAAAGAGGGATTCAATAGTGAAGAAAAAAACAAGATGGCTATTTCAAATCCTTCTGTTTGTATTGAGTTGCATCAAATGCTTCAACTTGGTTTATGGAAATTTAATGGGGCAAGATTTACAACAGATAATAGTGCACCGATACCTATTGAGGACATTGAAACAACGGTTTTTTGTGACGAAATATATAACATCATGATGTTGAAAGAAATATCTAACGTAGAAATATCAGATGTAAAAAAGCAATTAAATCTAATTCGAAAGCCTAATGTATCATATCTAAAAAATGAAGATGACCTCAAACCCAAATGGGATGTAATAGAAGATGAGGATGGAGTTGGAGTACGAGTTGTGTAGAATAAATTCTAATGGATTAAAATATGAATATGGGAATGTTTTTGCGCAGTTATTGTAGGTAACTGTTTACGAACATATTGTAGCGCTGTCTATCATTTCTTTTTGTCGAAGTCAATACCATATTCTTCTTCAAGCTTGTTTAGAACTTTGACCAATGCGCTACCGATATAAAGATTGTTAGAACCAAATTTGTAACGCATAGAATTTATTCGTTTTGCATCCATATCATTTATCTTCCATCTTGTCTTCTCTTCCTTGTCATCTTTGTTGTTATAAGTGATTGGATAACGGAAAGAACACCCCTCCTCCAAAGTGTATCCGTTTACAGAATTAGGATTGTAGCATTCATCACCAATAATATACTCTAACTCGCAAAGTAACTTGATGGTTTTCTTGGTTAGTTTCATTGTGCAGAAGTTTTCCAACACTCCCTGTTGGTATTAGAAATGTAAAACTCGAAGACATAAAAATAAAAAAGCGGGGAGTCATACTTTGCTCGTCCGCAATTCGTGGTCGTAGGAAAAACCATTTTGCAACAGACTATGCTAAGTTAGACTCCACTGTAGATGATATTTTAGAATACCCATATAGTGTGCCAAGAGGGCATAACCTGCCCTCGGCACACTTACGGGTATGTATATAATCATCCCGTGGCATCAACTATTACAATGTCTTTGGTTGCAAGTCCTGAAATTTCCTACGTTTCGAATTGTCCAAAAACAAAGCGAAGTAACGCCTTTTTTATCAATATGTCACAATACCATTTATGTAATAGAAACATTGCAAATAAGATATTGTGATGCAAAAGTAAACAAAACAATCTGAATGAACAAACTAAGACGTGGAATTTTTACAAAATCCATATTGTTGGTAGTGCGTCTCACTATCGGGATTGGTGTTTTATATCTTCTTTCGGTATTAAACTGTCTGAAACATAAATTTTCCATCTGTACGATTGAAAGCGTTCTGTGAAGAAGTCCGAAGGACTGAAAAAACACAGGCAGGGGTGAAGCGTAGCGCAACCCCTGATTGTGTTCTTTCAGCCCTTCGGGCTTTGGCTAAAGGAGCAAATTCACTCATCAACTACATTCAGAATGAAAAACTCCGAGAGGCACGAGGCTTCTCGGAGTTTTATTTCATTCTTTATATTATAAGAGGAAAGACGTCTATCAGAAGATTTCCGATGGCATGGATTATCATGGAATATCGGATGTCTGATGTCTTTCTGTATGCAAAGAAGAAGATGAGCGCACTGAGGAATGAATCTATCCTCCATTTTCCAATGAGGAAATTTGCGTGTCCAAACCAAAATAGGAAGGCAGGGACAAGTGCAATCACCCAGATGCTTACCTTGTGGCGCTCCATGTATTTCGTCATCCAGAGACGCCAAAACAGTTCTTCAAATATTGGTGCAAGGATAATACCTGACAATAGTTTTATTATGTTGAAATTAAAGTTACCATGTGCGCCAATTATCATTTCGTCAGCTTTGTTCAATGCAAAAACGATTACGCCTAATAATATTGACAGGAGCAACCATTTAGTGTTGAACGGTTTCTGTTCATAAGTGATTTTCGTTTTCTTGAATAGCCAATATAGATATGGAAAATATATTAAGTAAGAAGTGGTATAAATGATATAGTTAAATTCAACATATTTAAATTCTGTTACTCGTTCAAAAATATACAGAGGGATAGCTAATAAAAGAGTAAGCAACAAGTTAAAGCCAATGACTTTCAATACGCATTTTACTGTATTCATAAGAGGGATTGTTTTTTATGGTTAGGAAAAAGGGAGAATGCCCAACGTGTGAGCATTCTCCTTATTATTATAGTATCGTCTCAATTATAGTTCTGCGAGTTCAACAACCTTGTCAACGGCAGCCTTGAGACCATCAACATTCTTACCACCTGCTGTGGCGAAGTGAGCCTGACCGCCACCGCCGCCCTGCATGAGCTTGGCAGCATCACGGATAATCTTACCTGCGTTCTTGCCTGCCTTAACGAGGTCATCAGAGAATGCAACTGTAAGCGTTGGCTTTGCCTCGGCTGCACTACCAATGACTACGAGGAGATTCTCTGGGAACTGTGCACGAAGCTGGAACGCAATGTCCTTGGCGTTCTGTGCGTCAACAGGTGCAACACCTGCAATGACCTTGACACCGTTGATGTCCTTGGCATTGGCAACAAGCTCCTTCTTGAAGCTCTGTGCCTGTGCAGCCTTGAACTGGTCAACCTGTTCCTGAAGCTCCTTGTTGTCAGCAATAGCCTTCTTGACAACGTCGATGAGGTTAGGTGCGTTGTTGAGCAATCCACGGAGGTCTGTCATGATGTCCTGTGTCTTGTCGAGCATGTCCTCAACAGCCTTGCCTGTGATAGCCTCGATACGGCGAACACCTGCAGCGATTGAGCTTTCAGATATGATGCGAACCATTCCGAGGTTACCTGTTGCACTTGCATGGCAACCACCACAGAATTCAACTGATGAGCCGAACTTAACGACACGAACCTTGTCGCCGTACTTCTCGCCGAAGAGTGCGATGGCACCGAGCTTCTTTGCCTCCTCTATTGGGTAGTCACGATATTCCTCGAGCTTGATGTTCTCACGAATCTTCTCGTTGACCATGTGCTCTACCTGACGGAGCTGTTCTGGAGTGACCTTCTCGAAGTGAGAGAAGTCGAAGCGCAATGACTCAGCAGTAACGAGTGAACCCTTCTGCTCAACGTGTGAGCCGAGTACCTCGCGAAGTGCCTCGTCAAGGAGGTGAGTACAAGTGTGGTTAGCCTCGATGGCACGACGACGCTCTACGTCAACGCAAGCCATGAACTCTGCCTGTGGGTTCTCTGGGAGCTTGTCAACGATGTGGATTGCCACGCCGTTCTCCTTCTTTGTGTCGAGCACGGTGATTGTCTCGTTCTCTGAAACGAGCACACCAGTATCACCGACCTCACCACCCATCTCGCCGTAGAATGGAGTCTTGTCGAGAATCATCTCGTAAGCCACGCCCTTCTTCTGCTTTACCTCACGGTACTTGACGATGTGGCAAGTGTATTCTGTATAGTCGTAGCCAACGAACTCGCTCTCAGCATCGTTGATGACGTGCCAGTCGCCGAGCTGAACCTCGTTTGCGCCACGTGCACGATCCTTCTGCTCCTTCATGCAAGCCTCGAAGCCCTTCTCGTCAACAGTCATGCCCTGCTCACGACAGATAAGCTCTGTGAGGTCGAGTGGGAATCCGAATGTATCGAAGAGTGTGAATGCCTTTGAGCCTTCAATCTCTGTCTTGCCTGCTGCCTTTGTCTCGTCGATGACTCCCTGAAGAAGCTTGATACCGTTCTCAAGAGTACGGAGGAAGCTTGACTCCTCTTCCTGCATCACCTTCATCACGAGCTTCTGCTGTGCTGGAAGTTCTGGGAATGCATCGCCCATCTCAGCTACGAGAGTTGGAACGAGCTTATAGATAAATGCCTCCTTCTGTCCGAGGAATGTGTAACCGTAACGAACGGCACGACGGAGAATACGGCGGATAACGTAACCAGCCTTAGCATTAGATGGGAGCTGACCGTCTGCGATTGCAAATGCGATTGCGCGGAGGTGGTCAACGATAACGCGGAGAGCAACATCCTGCTTCTCGTCGTCGCCATACTTAACGCCCGCCATGTCAGCCATGACCTTGATGAGTGGCTGGAACACGTCTGTATCATAGTTTGATGTCTTGCCCTGAAGTGTGCGCACAAGACGCTCAAATCCCATACCAGTATCAATAACCTTTGCTGGAAGACCTTCGAGTGAGCCGTCAGCCTTACGGTTGAACTGCATGAACACGAGGTTCCATATCTCGATTACCTGTGGGTGATCCTTATTCACGAGTTCGCGTCCAGGAATCTTAGCCTTCTCCTCTGCCGAACGTGAGTCAACGTGGAGCTCAGAGCAAGGACCGCAAGGACCTGTATCGCCCATCTCCCAGAAGTTGTCATGCTTGTTACCGTTGATGATGTGGTCCTTTGGAAGGAACTGTTCCCAGATGCTTGCAGCCTCATCATCACGCGCAAGTCCCTCTTCTGGTGAACCCTCGAACACAGTGGCGTAGAGGTCAGCTGGGTCAATCTTGAGTACATCGACGATGTATTCCCATGCCCATGAGATAGCCTCCTTCTTGAAGTAGTCACCAAAAGACCAG
>JAFYAT010000078.1 GCA_017540585.1 Bacteroidaceae bacterium
CGTGGAGGCGTGGATTGAAACTGTACTTGCCAATGCTCCTGAGCTCATGAATGGTCGCCTCCCACGTGGAGGCGTGGATTGAAACATCCCATGTAAGATTGATTTGCGCTGCTCGGTTGTCGCCTCCCACGTGGAGGCGTGGATTGAAACGCTTCCTCAGCCAAACGACCACATCATCCAGTTGTCGCCTCCCACGTGGAGGCGTGGATTGAAACTTTGCAGAACGTACATACAAAGATGCTAATGGCAGTCGCCTCCCACGTGGAGGCGTGGATTGAAACAGCAATCATCTGAAGAATGCAACAGAGAATGAGGGTCGCCTCCCACGTGGAGGCGTGGATTGAAACACAGACAATACAATGGCAAGAAAGTAGGTCTGTGTCGCCTCCCATGTGGAGGCGTGGATTGAGAATACTGACGAACTATTTTTGATGGTAAGAAGTATTTATTCCTGACTTATGCGAACAGAACCGTTTGGTTGCTTGGTGAATGTGAACTTGAAACGCTTGATAGTATTGTTGGCGTGGTCATAGAGCTTGCTACTATCGAAAGTCTTGCCGTTGACACGTGTCTCGAAGTGGCAATGCTCGGTAGTGGCACGTCCTGTACGTCCTGTGAGACCGATAGGATGACCTGCCTTGACCCATTGTCCTTCTTTGACGAGGTTCTTGGACTGATGACTATAGAGTGTCTCAAGTCCATTGGCATGACGGATGATGACGGTATTGCCGTACGCATAATAGACCTTTGACATGACCACTTTGCCCGGGAAAGCGGCGTATATGGTGTCGTTAGGACGTGTCTTGATGTCTGTACCGGCATGACGGCGTTTGCCACCGTATGGGCTTATTACCTTGGCTCCTGGGAGTGGATAGTGCCACTCTGTGTCTGTGAGTTTATCGAAGTGTATGGAGAACTGATTACCCTTGGCAAATGGGTTGACGATATTCTCCTCCTTCAACTCCTGCCATTGGTCTATATCCGTCTTGGTTGTATCAGCCTCTTGGGCATCTATTGTGGCACATATTGCCAGTGCCATGGCTGTGGTAATGATTGTCTTTATTCGCATAGTTCTTTTTAATTAATTCAAGTTTCGCAGGTTTTTAACTTGCTCATTTATTGGAGTAAAAGGAAGTAAAAAGGATTGAAAAGAAGTAAAAAGACGATAGTCTGTTCGTCGCTTTGTTCTCACATGGTAACGTCTCTTTACTACTTTTAACTTCTTTTCACTCCTCTTTACTACAAGAAATCTTCATTCTTAACTCACTTAGCTAAAATTTCGCACACACGGTCTTGGAAGTTCTGTCCCACGGAGTTCTTGAGCACTCCGTTGATGATGATGGAGAACGCAAGGGTGTGACCGTTGGATGCGGTGATGTAACCGCTAAGGCTGCTGACTCCTGTGAGTGTACCAGTCTTGGCATGTACATTGTATCGTGCATTACTCTTACCCATACGGTCGCTGAGAGTGCCGTCCTTGCCCGAAACAGGAAGGGATGGGTAAAGGTACTTGAAGATGTCTTCGTGGGCGTAGGCATAGCGCAAAAGGGCTATTTGGGTATCTGCCGAATGGTAGTTGTAGAGACTGACACCACTACCGTCCACTATCTTCACTTGGTCGGTTGATGCTCCTGCCCGACGGATGGTGTTTTCCACGTGGCGCACACCGTCCTTGTAGGTGCATGTCTTGCCCTTGTTGAACTTAGCCAGTTGCCAGAACATGGATTCGGCATATAGGTTGTCGGAGTTCTTCATCATACGCTGGAGAACAGTCTCTATGGTTGTGCTCTCAGTATAGAAACAGCGTCTGCCCCTGAGAGGCAGGTTCTGCACTCCATAAGGGAATGTCTCAAGTGTGTCGCCCTCGGCACTAAGACTGCTCACTCCATTAGATTGGAGTACATCACCGAGTGTCTTCATGAAGTGAAGCCATGGACGGAAGTTCACATCGTCAGAATACTTTGATGATGCTGGCGAGTTCTGTCCGCGGTCAAAGAGCAAGGCTGGAAGGTAAGGCTCATACTTGGAAGGAACATCGTCCCAGCACCATCCGTTACCATAGAGGAGTGAGTCCTTCATACTGATATCTGCATAAAGCTTTCCCTTGATGCTCTTGATGCCTTGGTCCTGTATGTACTTTGCAAGTTCGCACAACTTATCATACGTGTAAGTTGGGTCCATGTCTCCCACAACGTAGATGTCGCCATTGAGTGTGCTGTCAGCTATGCTTCCAGTATAGTATGCCTTGGTATGGTATTCGTGAGTACCGCCGAGGATACTGAGAGCAGAGATGGCAGTAAGCAACTTCTCTGTTGATGCTGGTCGTAGAACCTTCTTGTCGTTGAAGGTGAAGAGCGAAGAGTTAGCACTCAGGTCATAGACACTCATTCCGACTGTGTAGTAGGCATTTCTTGCCTCTTCAGCCATAATGTTAAGTCCTGCCTTTACCTCTTCTTCCCAGGTTATAGTGTCTGCGTCTATGGTGTCGTTGGCAACCAGTTCATCAGTAGTGTTGATGTTCTGTGCCCATGTCCCCATGCAGAAGGCAAGCAGTAGTGAAGCAAAGCTAATCTTCTTCATCATCTTCGTATTCGTTGTTTCTGTTTATAAGTTTGTTTACCTTGTTGACAAAATCAGCCTCGTTGTCTGGTCTGATAGCAATCTTGCCATTGTCCTTTGTCTCGATTATTAGTGATGAATACAGTTCCTTACCAAACAGGCTTATATGGTCAGAATGTGTCATCTTTGTAATGTCATCTACGCTGACAACGATATCCTTTGCAAATCGTCCCTTGTGAATGACAAGCATACCTTCGTCGGTAAGTGTGTAGGTAGTGTTTATCATTCTTTCCACAATGATAACCATTGTCAGGAGTATTATGCAAACAATGGCACCAAGTATCTGGCGTGAGCCAAATGGTATCTGCCATACGAAATAAATGGCTACTGTCAGCAGAACTGACAGTAGCACATAATTTCCTATTGATATTTTCGCATGAAATAAGCGAGTCATTTCTTTGAGTTGTGAGCTATGAGTTATAAGTTATGAGTCTTTTGCGAGTCTTGTCTCACAATTCATAACTCACGACCCATAACTCTGTTTCTTACTTTTCCAATGGGCTTGTCATTCCGACTTCGATTCTGTTGCCGCTGTCGAGGATTGTCTTTGCTACAGCTTTGATATCCTCAATAGTAATGGCATTCAATGTCTCCTCGTAAGAGTCAACATAGTTCTTATTTTCATGAATGAAGTTCTTGAGCTGACTCATCCAGTAGCCGTTCCTCTTGAGATTCTCTGCGTGACTGCGGATGAGATACTGCTTTGCCTTGTCAATCTCCTCGGCAGCAGGACCGTCCTTGAGAATCTGTGCAATACCATTGTTTACAACCTCAGTCATGCGTGCGAGCTTGTCTGGAGCTGTTGGAAGAACAATCTGTACTACAGCAGTCTCCTCTGGATAGTCAGATATGCTTGTGTTTACACCTACAGAGTAAGCTCCTCCTTCGTCCTCACGTACTGTCTGAGTGTAGAGTGAAGTGAGTACCTGCTCAAGGATGTCAACTGCAAGGAGATTCTTGAGATTTGCCTTCATTGGTGCATTGTAGATGAAGAGTACAAGAGCGTTTGGAGTCTCCTGTTCCTTCTCGAACACGTTCTTCACGTTGCCCTTAACCATAGTGCGGTTGATTGTCTTGTAAGACTCGTTTCCCTTGACAGTTGGGAGTGCGCCGAGGTACTTGGCAACGAGTGGTGCAACTGAATCTGCGTTGATGTCACCTACGAAGAAGAATGTGAAGTCGTCAGCATCTGCAAAACGCTCCTTGTAAATCTCCATACAACGGTCAAAGTTGATACCGTCAAGGTCGTCTGCACGAAGACGCTTTGCACGTGGTACATCGTTGTAAACAACCTTTGCAATAGTGTCCTGAAGTGCTGTCTGAGGATTAAGCTCGTTGTTCTTGAGGCTTGCTTTAGAACGCTGAATCTGTGACGTGAATGCGTCGTTGTCCATACGAGGTGCCGTGAAGCGGAGATAAGTGAGCTGAAGAAGTGTCTCGAAGTCCTTCTTTACGCAAGAACCAGAGATACCTTCTTCACGAGCAGAGATGAATGGTGAAGCTGTTGCCTGAATACCTGAAAGTCTCTTGTTGAGGTCAGTATTGCTGAGAGAACCGATACCACCAATTGAAATCATGTCGGCGTTACTTGTCTGGAGATACTCATCGTCGCTGTAGAGTGAGTTACCGCCCCAGCTGACAGCCTGCATAGAAATCTGGTTAGGTGAGAAGTCTGTCTGCTTTACATATACCTTGATACCGTTCTTGAGGGTGATGACCTTAGAGCCGAATGGAGCGTCCTTGATGCTCTTTACCTTTCCTTCCTTAGGAAGTGCAGAGATGAGTGGCTCGTTGTTTACCTCTTCCTTGAGTGGCTCGATGTTCTCGCTCTCTACAGCCTTGATGTAGCTGATGAGTTGTTCCTTAGTAGGGAGGTTGATGCCTTCCTTGTCTGGAGCAAATTCGAGAACTACGAGGTTAGAGTCTGGAAGCTGCTTGAGTGTCTGGTTGATTGCCTCAAGAGGAATAGAAGGAACCAACTGGTTCATTGTAGCGTATTCCCACTCGACATTGTTCATTGGCTCGTTGTCGAGGAAGTTACGGACACACTGGTTTACGAAGTTGGCACTCTCAATCTTGTCTCTGTGGAGATAAGAACGCTCTACCTGTGAGAGGTATTCTGCCTTGAAACGCTCATACTCGCCAGCTGTGAAGCCGAAACGCTTAGCACGGAGAATCTCGCGATAGAGAGCCTGAACAGCTTCCTTCTCACCGTTATCCTTGAACTGAACGCCACCATAGAAACAATCCATAGTCTTTGCTACAAGGAATTCATCATATCCGAATCCTGCACCGATGAATGGAGGATTAGGCTTAGTGACGATGTCGCTTATGCGCTCCTGGAACATGCTGCTGATAGCCTCTGTGATGTAGTTCATGGCTACATACTGGATTGTAGGCTTCATCTCACGTGGGAATGCTGGTGACTTCCACATAAGCTGAATCATGCAACGTGGCTGCTCCTTGTCCTTCTGGATTGATACGATAGGCTCCTTGTTGTCTGGAACAGGGAAGAATACACGCTGGCTTGGATTCTCTACAGCCTTGATGTCTGCAAATGTGTTCTTGATCTTGTTCTCTACCTCATCCACATTTACATCACCTACGATAACGATAGCCTGAAGGTCAGGACGGTACCATTGCTTGTAGTAGTCACGGAGTGCCTTGTATGGGAAGTGCATAACGATGTCCATAGTACCGATAGGCATACGGTTAGCGTACTTACTTCCAGGATAAACTTCCTTGAAGGCTTCTTCCTGCATACGCATCATGGCACTACGACGCATACGCCACTCCTCGTTGATGACACCACGCTCCTTGTCAATTTCCTTGTCTTCAAGAAGAAGGTCATGGCTCCAATCGTGGAGGATGAGGAGACAAGAGTCAATGGCTCCTGGAATCTCGACATTCACATTGTCGATGTTGTAAACTGTCTCGTCAAAAGAAGTATAGGCGTTAAGGTTCTCGCCGAACTTGACACCAATCTTCTCGAGATATTTTTTGAGGTTGTCACCAGGGAAGTTCTTCGTTCCGTTGAAACACATGTGCTCAAGGAAGTGAGCAAGACCAAGCTGGTTGTCCTCCTCCTGCATAGAACCTACGTTCTGAGCAATATAGAAGAATGCTCTCTTCTCTGGCCACTCGTTGTGACGAATGTAATAAGTCAAGCCGTTTGGCAGAGTGCCCTTCTTAATCTGAGGGTCTGCTGGCACATTCATGTTCTGTGCTGATACGTTTACGACCGTACAGAAAAGCATACTTAATGCTAAAAAGATTTTTTTCATTTTAATTAATAAGTCGTTTATAATCTAATGTTTTGTTTCCAAAGTTAATTACGAGACCTAATTTGTATGAGTTTATTTTCAGATAATTTATTGTTTGTGCTTCGTGTTCCTTAAGTATCTCAGGAACGGATTTACATTCAATTACTATCTTATCATAACAAATGAAATCCGAATAATAGTCGTGTTTAATTCTGATTCCCTTATAGAATATTGGAAGATGTTGTTCTCTTACAAAAGGAATGTTTCTTAGCTTGAATTCTATTTCAAGAGCATCTTGATAAACTTTCTCCTGAAATCCACAACCTAATTGATTGTGAACTTCCATAGCTGCTCCTATTATAGCATAACATTCTTCCTTATAAAAGATTTCTCCCATATCTATTCAATCATTTTTATCTTTTTTAAACCACGAATTACACGAATTTTCACTAATTCATCCTATGTGTTTTATATTTGCGTGTATTACACGAAGAATTGCTCGTGCAATTACGAATATCACGAATCATTTTAGCCCGTCAATCATCCGGATGGCATTCGTGTCATTCGCAGACAACACATGTTGTCTTTGTGTAATAATACAAATGAGCGAACCTGAAAGTTCGTGTTCATTCGTGTAATTCGTGGTTGAAAAAAAATCACTTTAATTTATTTCTTCTTGTCAAGCGCATGCTTTTCGTAGTCAACAGTATAGTGAAGACCACGGCTCTCCTTGCGCTCAAGTGCCTGACGTGTGATAAGATATCCCACGTTTATCATGTTACGGAGCTCGCAGATGTCCCTTGTTGGTTTGACACGCTTGAAGAGATGCTCCGTCTCCTCATAGAGAAGGTCGAGACGCTCCCATGCACGATGAAGTCGGAGGTCAGAACGCACGATACCCACGTAGGTTGACATAATCTGTCCTACCTCCTTGGCATCCTGTGCTATGAGCACCTTCTCCTCGTTGGTCATTGTTCCCTCATCATTCCACTCAGGTATGTTCTCGTTGAAGTCGTAATTGTCAATAACCTCAAGTGAGTGCTTTGCAGCAGCATCAGCATATACAACAGCTTCAATGAGTGAGTTGCTTGCAAGACGGTTACCTCCGTGGAGACCTGTGCATGAGCACTCGCCCACGGCATAGAGACGCTTGATAGAACTCTGACCGTCGAGGTCAACCTGAATACCTCCACACATGTAGTGTGCCGAAGGAGCAACAGGAATATATTGCTTTGTGATGTCTATACCGATAGAGAGACACTTGGCATAGATGTTAGGGAAGTGCTTCTTTGTCTCCTCTGGGTCCTTGTGTGTAACGTCGAGGCACACATGGTCGAGTGCGTGAATCTTCATCTCGTTGTCTATGGCACGCGCCACGATGTCACGTGGAGCAAGACTGAGACGCTCGTCATATTTCTGCATGAACTCCTCTCCATTAGGAAGACGGAGAATACCACCATATCCACGCATAGCCTCAGTTATGAGGTAGGCTGGGTGAGTCTCGGCTGGATTGTAGAGTACCGTAGGGTGGAACTGTACAAATTCCATGTCCTTCACCTTACCCTTGGCACGATAAACCATGGCTATACCATCGCCTGTGGCAATACTTGGATTGGATGTTGTCTTATATATTGCACCTGTTCCTCCAGTTGCCATGAGAGTGACCTTTGAGAGGTAAGTATCTACTTTACCAGTCTCAGGGTTAAGAATATATGCTCCGTAACACTCGATGTCTGGAGTACGACGTGTTACGCGAATGCCAAGATGATGCTGTGTGATAATCTCTACGGCAAAGTGGTTTTCGAGAATCTCGATGTTAGGATTGTTGCGTACAGCCTCCATGAGTCCTCGCTGAATCTCAGCACCTGTGTCGTCTGCATGATGGAGGATGCGGAACTCAGAGTGTCCGCCCTCACGGTGGAGGTCAAATGAGCCGTCCTCCTTCTTGTCGAAGTTAACGCCCCACTTTACGAGGTCTCTGATGCCTTCTGGTGCACGACGTACAACCTGCTCTACGGCAGCACGGTCGCTAATCCAGTCGCCAGCAATCATAGTGTCCTCAATATGCTTTTCGAAATTGTCAACCAACAGATTGGTTACGGATGAAATACCGCCCTGAGCCTTGGCAGTATTAGCCTCTTCGAGTGTTGTCTTGCAAACTATGGCAATCTTGCCTTTGTTTGCATTTGCCACCTTGAGTGCGTAACTCATACCGGCCACACCTGAACCGATAATGAGAAAATCGTATTTCTTAGTCATTCTACTGTTTTTAGTCTTTATGGTCTTGTGTATTCCTGTATGGATAATACGGGACGAAGACTATACACTTATTCTAATATAGGTGCAAAATTAAGTATAATGTGTGAATTGAAAAAGGATTTGGCTTATATTCTTGCTTTTTCACGCTTCTCTCTTGACAAAAAGATGTATTTGTACATTCATCGTTATGGCAAGAGTCAGTACTGAGTCTCTACTAAGTCAGTACTTAGTCAGTACTTTGTCTCTTGCAGAAAGTATCTTCTCAGTAACGAAAACTTATGACTTTTCGTATGGGAAATAGATTAAAAAAATCGTTTTTTCTTGTTGTTTTCTGTCAAATATGTTAATTTTGCATAAAAATGATTCAAAGATATGAAACACATTTTTATTTTGGTCATAGCGCATATAGCTTTGCTATTCACTATATCCTCTTGTAATTCATGTTCTAATGATGGTTCTACGTCTGATACAATCAATATCGTTGCTGTTGACTCCCTTCCACGTATTGTGGAACTTGAAGGAACAATAGGTGACGGAACGAGCATGAACGAACTTGAGATTATCGGCAAGAATGGCGATACGGTTGTTGTGTCTGTCCCTCACGAATTGATTAAGGGTGATGTTAAGGCTGGTGATATTGTCAATGTCGTATATTATGTCAATAAGGATGAAAACCTTGCATCAATAGTCATCAATAAGTCTGCTCTCATGCATCTTTGGTCAGCAACTGTCTCTGGTCATAAGCAGAGTCTTGAACTTGATGCTGAGGGAGTTGCAATATCATACGATATGCCTGTTGATTATTCTCGCTGGGAACTCAAGGATGGACTTCTCCTTCTTGAGGCTACTCGACCTTTAGGCTCTGAGAAACCTCAACATGTTGACACATTCGAGATTATGAGTCTTACCGAATCAAATCTTGTCCTCATGCGTAATCATGAAGAAATCATCTTTGACTTGGAAAATTGAGTTTAACCTAAAGTATCAAATGTAAGTTTCTCAAGTTTCGGATTTACATCTCCTGTTGTAAAGAGGAAGGATTAAAAAAATGTCAAACCTCAAATTGTTTAGATTTGGGATTTGACATTCGTTTTGTCCTATGTCCACATGCAAAAATCTTTACGAAAGAATTACGAACGGTTAACGAACCATTAACGAAGGGTTGACATCCCTCTTTTTGAGTGCCGTTGTTTCGTTTTGTCCTATATTGCTCCAATTCTTCGTCTAATGACCAATCTCGCTAATACTCATATCCACTTCCGCCAAGGAACTCTCTTAAGATAGAATACTTTGGTAGAAGTTCGGGACTTATCGGATGAATATCATTCAGAATCTTGATGAGACGTCTTGCCTCATGAATCTCAGCCGAATCCTCTGGAACATTCTCTAACAGAGGTATTGCCTCATGACGGAGAAGTCCCAACTCGTAAGGGAATGACGTATTGACACTTGCGTTGGCATATTTCTGGTAAGGAACAATCCATCTGTGTTCGCCTCGTCGTACGCTTTGCCAACGCTCAAGAGTGGCTTGGGCACTTGTGCCTCGGTACTTGAAGTCGCGAACCATGCGACGGATGAGCCTGTTGTCAGGACTCAGGTAGTATGTGCCATTCTTGCCAACCTTGAGGGACGAACCTGAGATGTAGATGCGGTAAAGCAAACTATTGTCGAGCGAACCTGTTAATTCAGGATTAAGTCCGTGAATACCCTCTATGAGGAGGATAGAGTCGGGTTCCATCTTGGTAGGATTCTTACGCCAAAGACGTGATGCGGAGGCAAAATCGTATTGCGGAAGAGTGACTTCCTCTCCTGCCACAAGGCGTGTGAGGTGGTCTTCTATGAGTTTGAGATCAAGTGCGTATAGCGATTCGAAGTCGTATTCACCATTCTCGTCAAGAGGACAGGTGTCAAGAGAACCATAGTAGTCATCTAACGATAGCGTCTGGGGCTTAAGACCTTGCTGTTCAAGTGCGTAAGCCATCTTCTTGCAGAAGGTAGTCTTTCCGCTTGACGAAGGACCTGCAATAAGCACTACTTTTGGCATTTTTTGGGCAATCTCTTCTGCCACGCTACTCACCATTGCCTCCTTCAACTTCTCAAGGACTGTGATGAGCTCGCCTATCTTTCCACAGTCGATAATAGCATTAATCTCATCCTTGCTTATGTCTGATGTCAACATCTTGCTACCTGGAATATCGTTTATTTCAAGTGTGCCTATAATTTTGTTGACTAACTCAGAAAGACTATTTTTGTCGTAGTTTTCATCCATTTCTGATTTAAAACCGTCAGAAACGATTAAATTTTTGTTTACGACTACGAACTTTTCTGAACTTTTATTATTTTTGCAATTGTTTTGCATAACTTTCTAATGAGTATTTTTTCAAAGTTTTGGGCAAATATAGTTTTTTTATTCCATACTTTGAAGATTGTTTCAGGAAATTAACAAAAAAATATATGAACGGATCTCACATTGACGCAATCCACATTATTACGCTCATCGGTTCTGTGGCACTCCTCATGTACGGTATGAAGGTCATGAGTGAAGGACTACAGAAGATGGCAGGTAGTAAACTCAGAAATGTGCTTGGTACGATGACAACCAATCGTGTGACAGGAGTTCTTACGGGTGCATTCATCACTACGGCTATACAGTCGTCAACAGCCACTACGGTCATGACCGTTAGTTTCGTAAGTTCAGGACTTCTTACCCTTGCACAGGCGATATCAGTCATCATGGGTGCCAATATTGGTACCACCGCCACGGCTTGGATTATGGTATTGGGCGGTAGTAATTTCAATATGCTTGGCGTTGTCTATGCGGCAATCATATTTGCAATCATTCTCATTTATACTAAGAAAAACACGAATCTCGGAGAATTTATTATAGGACTCGCATTCATGCTTCTCGGATTGACTACCTTGAAGAATAATGCTACAGAAATGAATCTTGCTGGCAACGAAGCCATCATGGGATTCTTTACTTCTACATGTCATTGGGGATATGGAAGCTACATACTCTTCCTGCTTATCGGAGGACTTATGACATGTGCCGTACAAAGTTCTGCAGCTATCATGGCTATCACCATGACTCTCTGCTCTACAGGAGTTATGCCTATAGATATGGGTATTGCACTCGTTATGGGTGAAAACATAGGTACAACAATCACATCAAACGTTGTTGCCCTCTCAGCTTCCACTCAGGCACGTCGTGCTGCCATGGCGCACCTCGTGTTCAACCTCTTCGGAGTCATCTGGGTACTCTGTATCTTCAAGTATTTCGTAGGAGCAATATGTGACGTATGGCATGTGCCATTCACTCCTGGCGAGGTGTCAGGAAAGATGAGCGCAACATCGCTCAACGCTATCCTTGCTACATTCCATACCGCATTCAATGTATGCAACGTATTTATCCTTATATGGTTTGTAAAGCCGCTTGAGAAAATTGTATGCCTTATCGTTACTCCACGTGCAGGCGGAGATGATGAGGAAGAAGGCAGGCTTCACTTTATCAGCGGAGGTGTCCTCTCTACGGCAGAACTTTCAATACTTGAGGCAAAGAAGGAAATCAACGTATTCGTCAACCGTTGTGTCAAGATGTATGCCATGACTCAGGAGCTTCTCCACGTGAAGAAAGGCGATGAGTTCAATAAACTCTACAGTCGTATAGAGAAATACGAAAGTATTACGGATAATCTTGAGGTCGAGATATGTGACTATCTCTCCAAGGTGAGCGAAGGTCGTCTCTCCATAGAATCAAAGATTGAGATTCAGCACATGATGCGTGTGTGTGACGAACTTGAGAGCATAGGTGATAGCTGTTTCAACCTTGCCCGCACAATGAGTCGCAAGCGTAAGAACTCAAACGAGGACTTTACAGAGAAACAGTATGAACACATACAGAACATGATGCAGCTCACTGAGGAGGCGCTCAGCCAGATGGCTGTAGTCATAGAGCATGGAGAGCATCGTTTCGTTGACCTCAATAAGAACTATAACACAGAGCATGAGATAAACAACTATCGTTCTCAGCTCAAGAATCAGAACATCATAGACATTAACAATCAGCTCTACGACTACCAGATTGGTGTGTTCTATATGGACATCATCTCTGAGTGCGAAAAGCTTGGCGACTACATCATCAACGTCATTGAGGCATCAGGCATAAAGGAAAAGAAAGCCAACGGCTTTAAGGCAAACTGAGATGCTGGTTTAATTTTAAGTCTTTGATTTTAAAATTATTCGTCCCACTCAATGGATGTGAACGTCCCTTGTTTATGTAAAAAATGAGAAAAAAGCAAAATATTTTTGAAAATATGCTTTGACGTTTGATAATATTTTCATACCTTTGCACCCGCTAAACAAGGAACGGGCTCCTATAGTTCAATGGATAGAACAAATCTCTCCTAAAGATTAGATTCGAGTTCGATTCTCGATGGGAGTACAAGACACATCTAAAGTGTCCCTTCTCATCAACGCTCACACGGGGTTAGTTTAGTTGGTAGAATATCGGTCTCCAAAACCGAGGGTCGGGGGTTCGAGTCCCTCACCCCGTGCAAGTAAGCAAAACGGTAACTTGATTTTTTCAAGTTACCGTTTTTTTGTTGAAAAATGGTTTTGCGTCAAAATCATGACATGAAAAAAGGTTGGTTCAAGCAGAACCAACCTTAATGTTTGCTAATTGTTTATGCGTACTAAAAATGATTGAATGTACTTTTTATTGCTTTACATAAACTGGACGGATAAGCATACCGATGTAACGTTCAGCTGTAATGATACTTGGTCCATCATCATTTGTAAAATGCAAGCAATAAGCATTGAAGTATCCATATCCTTCTGGCTCTACTGTTGACGTCCAATAGTAACCTTCTGCTGCATTTTCATTTGATGTGGTATATTTACCCTTGGCTGGCAAGAAGATGTAGCGTGCAGGATTCGTTTTGTTGCTTACCTTATATCCACTTACTCCATTGATAGTTGTCTCCTCCCAATCGCACTTAGTGACGAGGTTGTTCATCTCTTCACGTGTAGGCATACGCCAACCATCACCATTCATCATATGAGCCACATCGTGCATATCAATATCCAAAACTGTATTGCCACCAGAATAACAGTTGTAATCGTCAGGAACACACAGATCATCTTCTGGATCTATGCCGTCTTCAGGGAATTCTTCCCAAAGAACATAATTTGTCCATTCAAATGTTTCCTGTGAATCTGTGCCACCCCAACTGAAGTAGTTATATAATGGATTGTAAGTGTCAACAATGTTCTCTCTACCCCAAAGTACTCCATCACCTGTACCAAGGTCCACGTAGTCGAGATTGTCATAGTCGTCACCAGAAGGAACCATTGTCTTAGTCCATCCTTTATACATACCGCTTTCAAACGTTCTTGTTGTAAGAGGAACGGATGCTTTATATTCTACGTTATTATTCGTATAAGCTTTCAGATCCAAAACTCCTGTTGTTACAGGTAAAACAGAGATGAAAAATGATACTAATTCATCGCTTGAAGTGGTTACATTCTCCAAATCAAGTTCTATAGTTTTTGAATACACTTTATCTTTCAGTGTACCATCTATTATATTCACCTTTGCGGAAGTTATAAATACTGGAGATGTTGATTCAAGAACCAATTTTGACCAAGATGCTGCAGGCATAGTCAAATCTAATCTGATAAATGCTGAAACATGATCAAAGTTAAAGTTGACATTCTTAGTTCCTTGGTCCACTGTTGACGCTGGTGCAATCATATAGTCATAATCTCCGAGATGTGCAGTGGAATTTTTACCGACCTGTTTCTGACCTAACATACTGACAGGAATGGCATCGTAAGAATCTCCTACGCGCATATCTGGTCGGAAAGGATAATAAGCTGCATAAGTATTATCTACTTTGAGTTTCCATGCTCCACCATCAAAAGTGGCAGATGAAGAGTTTTCTTCTGTTTTATTACTCAACACTTGATAAACCTGACTACCGCCAATTGGGGCAATTGGGAACAATCCAATTGTATCACCGTTTGCCCAGCTGAACTTCAAACTTGTACCAGACAGAGTCAACGATGTTCTCGTTTCATCGCCGTTGTCATAAACAATAGGTTTGGCTGTTAAAGTAACACTCTCTAAATCTGCATACGAAGATGTATCGAATAATGAGAAACCATCATCTGAGGAACAGCTTGCCAATAATGCACAAACAGCGCATAATATTAATTTACGTTTCATAACAATACATTTTTTTACATGTTTTCATTTTATGCATATAGTCACTTGGCAAAGCCAAAGACAAAAAAGTGGCTTTGTAGCCACTTAGAAGATTGTAGGAAGTTGTTAATAAAAAAGTAGAAAGAATTGTTTTTTGTGAATATCAACAAATATTTATTTGTCAAATACTAAACTATAAATTCTCTTTTTTAAAAACAACCTTTAATGCAAATAGTAAATGTTTAAGCCATTAGAATTTCAAAACAGCATTTTTTTCAGACGTCCTTTCCCCGGAGTCTAAAATACCATCACGTCTTCTTGCATCTCCCATCTGTCCGCCTTCAACGTCTTTTCCACTGGTATTTCCGTTTCCGGAACCTGCGAGGATTGAACATCTGATTACTGAAGGACGAAGCTGTGCTTCTGGCTTTTCATAAATTGTTTTCATTTTCATACTTTTTAGTTGTTTTTATATTCTTTTAATATTTAACATCATTTTATCTAATCTCATTCAATACATGATTAAAACCATGAAATACTTACACATTTCACTGCAAACATAAATAATTTTAATGAATCAACTATCAATAATATGTAAAAAAATGCATAACTTCTGTGAAAATAAGACAAAAACCACTCAAAATGCACGAAAATGATATTGTGCAAAGCTGAAAAATTGCTTCACAAAACATGGTGCAGGTACTCTGCATAAAATACGCTATGACATGTTATTTTTCAGTCCTCGTCTCCTTACGAGGTAAAAAACATTCTTACCAATTTCTCCATTGTTATTTTGCAACTAAAATTAAAAAATAATATGACAAAATGTCAAAGAATAATCCCTCGTTAATCCTTCGTTAATGGTTCGTTAACCCTTCGTGATTTTTCCGTGAAATATCAAGTGACATAATGATAGCGCATGTTTGTGGATTTTATACAAATTGTACGGTTGAGACTGTGTGTTGTTTTTTACCGCAGTGCGGCCAGTTAAAAAAACATGATAAAAACCAAAGAAAACAAAAGAAAACCTGTTTTTTCTTTTTTTTCTTAAAACATGAATTATCATGTAATTGGCCACGAACATTTAGCTCGGCGTAGCCAATATTCATTAATTATGATTTCGACATCGAAATCTATTTTTGACCATTAAATTGTTTTACAAAAATATTTATGTCAATTCGTGGCCAATTACATGATAATTTGCCATTGTTTTATGTGTCTTGCGTAATTTTTTTTGAAAAAAACGATGAATTCTTGCTTTTTCACTTTTTTTCTCGCAAAATGCAAGCGTATATAAAAAAAAAGACCTACCTTTGTCCGAGAATATATAAATGTTAAATTTTTTTAAAGAAATATAATAGCGAGGTCACCATTTTTGTATTGGGGAAATACAATTGTTAAGGCAAGTCCTAAAAATAGTATTTGAGGATTTCAAGCTGTTCTTAGATGTCTTTTACAATGAGCACGTACAGCATAATATGATATATGTAAGTGACGAATGAAAAGACACCCAAAGCACAAGGAAAAACGCAGTACTCGTCCGCACCTATGGACTTTAGGATAAGCGACTAAAACGGGATTGAATCGCATAATATTAAACTTGACAAGTTAATAGTAGCGAAATATGAGAAAATCAGTTTATACATCTTTATTCACGCTTCTTGCGTTTTGGATTGTCGCCTCTTTCGCTCAGGCACAACAGATTGTTACGGAGATAAAAGACGGTGCAAAGGTCTATATCCGTTATAATGCGGGTACGGATGAGGCTCCTGTGTATTACTATCTGAACCCTATTGGTCAGAAAAATAACGATTATGGTACACCATTGGTAACAGATTATCATGGAGTAGAGTTTACTTTATACGAAAATGGTAAAGATGGTGATAATACCATATATGCTTTGCATGCTTCCATGTCGAATAATGGTGGAACTGCAACGGATGAGAATAAAAGATTTGTTACTTGGAATAGTAATAGGTTTAAGGTTGATAAAGAAAAGATAAACTCAAAATTTATTTTCATTCCAGTTGCAGGTAAGCCAAATACATTCAATATTAAATTTTCGGGTCAAAATTATTATGTTGTACCAAATAGCACATTTGGTAATTATGCCACAAGAAGTACAACTTCTAAAGAGTGGGAAGTTGTTACAAAGGAACAGCTTATTCAAGAATTGAATGGTGCAACAAGTAGTAATCCTGTAGATGCTACATTCTTTATTTCTGCTTATGGTTTTGGACATAATGTAGATATAGATCTAAAAAAAGAGTGGAAAATTATAAATCTTAACAGTGATGAAATTCAAGACCTTGTTGAGACAAATACTGCAAAAAATGGTAAACATAGTGCAAATATATTTTCTGTAGGTGAAACTAAAATTGCAAACTACACATGGGATAGTGATCTTGATGGTAAGAAGTCTTGCTTGGGTGTAACAACTACTGATGGGGATGCCAATGGAATGTATAAAGTGCAGCAGACATTGACAGGTCTGCCAGCAGGAAAATATCGTGTTGTTGCTCAAGGTGTTTCTGATGTAGCAGATGCTTGCTATTTGTTTGCTTCTGATGGCTATGCTGAGTTGGGAAAAAACGCATTCGTGGCAAAGTCAGATTTAGGCGATGATAAGGCTGCATATGATTTGTTTTTTGGCGACGATGCAGATGATTATGAGAAATCCATAGAAGTTGATGTTTATGGAGGTACTCTGACTATTGGTGTCAAGAATGAGAGTGCAAAAGCATCAAAGGCTTATGTTGATAATTTCGAACTCTATTATTTAGGCTCGACATCAACAGTTGAATATACTCCAAGAGCCGTTGCAAATACTCAGTGGACAGAGGTGACATCTGAATCTACAGATGTACTTGCCAATCCTCAGAACTATCTTTTTACCATTTGGAGCGATGCAAAGACATTGGTGTCTCTTGCAAATGGTATAGATGGCTTACAGGGTTCAGGTTACAAGACTATGAGCCTTGTTGGTGACGTGAACGCATTTGATGAGAACAGCAAGGACTATATTTGGGAAATATACAAGACATCTTCAGACAAGTATGTTTTCGTGAATTCTACTTCACGAGAGAATATGTTGCAGACTGAAGGTGTTGATTACTATTTCCGTTTTAACGATGAAACGACGCTTAATACTTCAAGTGCAGAAGTAACGCTTACACCTAATATAAATAATACATGGCTTATAGAAACACTTCAGGGATATCTACGTCGTTGGAGTGGTTCGTATGCTGACGTAGCCGTTGACAACAACAAGGGCTACTTCAAGTTGTATGCCATTCCTCGTATGCAATATGTGGTAAGTGACCCGCTTGATAAACTTTATGCTGCTCTCAATGATGTTTCTACGTCAAACGAAGATGCATCATTTGACATCAGTCTTATGATTTCCAATCCAGATGCTTTTGGTACTAATGATGAGAGCGTTTATGGATGGTCTGTTAACGAGGTGAAGATTGCCAATCCTGTAGTTGGTGAGAATGAAAGAAAATCATGCTTTTCATTCCCTGATGCTGCAAGTGGTAGCTTGACACAGACATTGGCAGGAATGCCAGCGGGCGTTTACACTCTTACTGCTCATGTGCTCGAAGGTAATGGTACATTGTTTGTCGGTGGTGAGCAAATCGCCATTAGTGGAAGTGGAAATTTCAGCGTAAGCTATGAAGCGTTTTTAGATGATTATAATTTGAATTTTGGAGTAAATGCTTCTTCAAATGGATTGAAGATAGATTATTTTACTCTCAAGTATTCTATACCTTCTTCATATAGTACAGATTATTATATACGTAAGAATGTTGGAAGCAAGTCTTTCCCTGATTATCGCTATGTGTCAGGTGAAGTACTCACTAATGTTATCTTCGGAAAGCACGGAACAGGCTTCTTTTCCGTTAGTGAAGGTGCGCTTTCTAATGAGTCTGGCTTTGAAGGTATACAGCTTGTAGGTCTTAAGACTGGTATATATGCAAGTGGTACTAACCCAGGTTTCCTTGGTCTTAATGGCAACAAGTTTGCTGCTAATATCGATGAAGCCAATAAGTATACCTTGCTCATGAAGCAAATGGGTGAAGACGGCATGCGTTACATCTTCCGCTCTGCAAATGAAAATAAGTATCTGGGTGGTACAGCAGAATTGTATAGTGACTTGACTCTTACTAATACTGCTACTGAATTTGAGGTTGTCAACAGACAGCAACTGATTAAGGAACTGAAGAATGCCAGTCCTTTAACTCCTGTTGATGCTACATTCTTCATTGATGACCCTAACTTCAGCAAGGGTAATATGAAGAAGTCAAGCTGGAAAGTTTCAAATGGAACTACAAGTTATGATCTTGATGGAACTGAGAGAGTTTTTGTTGATAATAGCAACAACAAGACTACTATTCAGAATTATGGTGATAACAACAATTTCATGCGTATTGTTGTGTATGCAGGTCCAACAGATACATATACTGTTCAGCAAACTCTTACAGGCTTGCCTAAGGGTTACTATAGATTGTCTGCTCAGGGAATTGGCAGATTGTCTGCTTCACATAATGCTGCTGACGCTATCAGTTTGTACCTCTTTGCTAAGAATGGTGAAGGTGTTGAGACTAAGGATACTTTTGATGAATATAATTATTTTACGTCAGGTTCTGCTGCAAGTACCATAGAGTCGAGGTTCAGTGAAAGCAACTACGAGAAATACAAGAAGACAATAGAGGTGTTTGTAGGTGATGATGGTAATTTGACTATCGGAGCAATGACTGGTAACAAGGTTAATGCTGCTTTTGTCTTCGATAACTTTGAGTTATATTATATAGGTGATAAGTCATCTGAGGAATTTGAAAACAGGGATTATAATTATATTCCTGTAGCATTTGACGTGGCTGCATTGGATGGCAACATGGTTGAGGTGAAAAGTGCAACGGACGATCCTATGGTTAATCCTCAGAACTATTTCTTCACTATCTGGGAGAACAGCACAACTTGTCTTGCCCTTGCCAATGGTACTGCTGGACATCAAGGTGCAGATTATAAGACTATGTCTTCTGTGTCAAATCCTGACTTGATGAACGATTTGTCATGCTTGTGGGAGTTTGATAAGACTGCTGCTGGTAAGTTTGTCTTGGTTAATATGTCAGACCGTGAACACATGATGCAGACGGAAGGTGTGATAAAATATTTCCGTTACCAGAACTCTACGGCTTTGAATGTTGCAAGGGGTTCTGTGACATTTGAGAGTGCTCTTTACAACAACTGGGCAATCAATACCCCACAGGGTTATGCTCATCGTGAGCTTAAGAGTTGTGCAGATGTGACGGTTGACCATTCTGTTGGCTATTATAAGATTTATGCTATTCCACGTGCATATTATGTGATGGATTTACATCGTGGTAAGTATAATGCTACTAAATTTACTCCAAAGGATGTTACTATGCTCCTCTCTAACCCAGACGCTGTTGGTACAGGCGAGGATATGAGTGGTATTCCTGCATGGACAACAAGTAGGTCAAAGGCATTCTGGACAAAGGAAGATACAAGCGATGACTTTGGCGCTATCAATGGAAAGAGTTACTTTGTGTACAACCATTCCAATGGTAATGCTGGAAGAATGACTCAGACAATATCAAATCTTCCAAAGGGTCGATATATATTGTCTGTTTCAACTCGTGGTGCGAATGCTGGTAATTTGTATTTGAAGTCTGATGTCAATAACTTTACTTCAAATTATAGTCTCGCAGATGCAGAAAATGATATAGTTGAAGGTTTGGTTAATGTCGGAAATGCAGGAACTCTGACATTGGGAGTTACTGGCACGGGTAAAGAGGCCATAAGGTTTGACAACTTCAAGTTGTATTATATTGGTGACGAGAACGCCGTTTATGCCGAACCATTAAAAAGTGGTGAGAAATACTATATCCGTAAGAACATTGGTACAGAGTCTGCTCCAGAGTACCGCTATCTTGAAACTGGTGGCTCTACTTGGGGTACTGCTGGTGTGATTGGTGAGCATGGAATGGATTATAAATTCGTTTCTACAGGAAAGAAGTCTGTAAATGGATACACGTTATATAATCTGGATTCAAATGTTGGTCTTAATCCAAATCATTTTATTGGTGCTCAAGATGGAAGCGAGATGTATAATGATAAATGGACAGGCATTTCACAATGGTATTTTATCCCAAGAGGTATAGGAGATGAGTATCCATTCCAGTATGCTATTGTTTATGATGAATCAAATACAACGGTAACTGAAAGTCAGTTTGTCAATTATGACTCAACAAAACCTGCTACTGGTTCTAATCTCAAACTTTCGCCTGACATTGAGTATTTCGAAATCGTTCCTTTATACCAGCGTATTAAGGAATTTGAGAAGGCAACAAAAGAAAATCCTGTTGATGCTACATTCTTGATTAATGATCCTAACTTTGGCAAGTTCAATCGTCGTAAGTCTGCGTGGAAACTTGGTTCAGAGGTAGGCGATACTTTGATGTTCGAAAACAACAGCACTAAAACCATAAATGGTGTGTCTTATACGAATGCTGGTGGAGGTAATAATGGATTCAATGTGATGGTTGGGTTCGGTAAGGTGTTGGAGGAAATCGGCTCCTTTGACGTGTACCAGACTATCACGGATATTCCTAACGGACATTATATTATATCCGCTTCAGGTGTGACTACTTATGAAGACGGATTGAAGATGTATGTGACTAACGGATCTATTGTCCTTGACATTTTACCATTCCCAGTGAATAGGAGTATTACATCTAATGGTAGTGCAAACGCTTTGTTCACTGATGATGCTACGGCTTCTGCATACAGAGGCAGTATAGATGTTGATGTCTATAACAATAAGTTGGTTATCGGCTTCAAGGGTATAGGTAATGATTCGTATTCATTCTTTGATAATGTTAAAATGGTGTTCTGTGGTGAGTCAGAAAAGATTGAAATGACGGAGCAAACCCCTGTGGACTTTGAACCAAAGGCTAAGGGTACACCATGGATTGAGGTGACAGCTGGCAGCGACCCACTTATTAATCCTGATGATTACCTCTTTGCCATCTGGGCTGATTCAGAGCGTTGTCTTGCTCTTGGCAATGGTTCTGCAGGTCACCAGGGAGTGAACTACAAGACTATGGTTTACACTCTCTCATCTAATCCGTTGGATGATGTCAGTCAGTTGTGGGAATTCTATTCTCATGGTGTTAACAAAGATGGTAATAAAAACTTCATTATCGTTAATGCTTCGGTACGTGATAAGATGTTGCAAGCTGAGGCCGGTTCTTCATTCTTCCGCTTTGGCGAGAGTGCAAATCAGACTTTTGATCAGGCTGTTATGTCACTTAAGTCAGGTGCATTCAACAACTGGAGATTACGTTCTGAGGCCACTGGTAATGTTCGTGAACTTAAATGCTGGGACAATAGCGAAGTTATGATGGTGCGCGATATTAATAATAATGGTTATGGTGACTATTATAAGATTTATGCCATTAAGCGCGTTGATTATTACAATTATTTGGATATTATGTATAATGGTTCCAACATGACTAAGCAAGATGTTTCTTTATTTGTTAAAAATCCAAATGCGTTTGGTGAGACGGATAAGGGTATTGTTGGATGGACGTCTGTTGGATTGAATAATTCTGCAAATGAAAGGTTCGTAGTACGTAGTACACGTAATTTCTCGAATGCAGATGGTAAGTCATGTTTTGAGTTCCATAGTGATAATACAGATACGATTCATGCACAATTGTACCAGACATATTATAATTTGCCAAAAGGTAACTACTCATTAAAGGCCGTTACTACATGCGCAGGTGCAAATGCTAAATTGTTTATACGATCATCTAATAATGGTGTGGAGCATGATATGTGTTCAGAAGAGTTATCCGCAGCTGAAGGTACTACAGATGTTGTACAGGTTGCTGTTGAGCTTGTAGAAGGTGATTCGTTGACGTTCGGTATTGATTTTTCTCACTACGTGCACATCAAATCTGATGAGGATACAGATTCAGATGAGGATGACGATGATAAATCTCAGATTGTGGTTAAGTTTGATTATTTCATTCTTGAATATATGGGTGTGAATGAAGTGCTTCCATCTAAGTTGGATAATGGAGTGTATTTTGTTCGTACTAATTTGAACCGTGGAACCAACAAGGCACCTGAGTATAGATATCTTGATGCTGGTGGTAATAGTTGGGGTACAGACCCAATCTTGACTAAGCATGGCTTCTCGGTAGTATTGAGTGATGAAGATTTGTATGACGGCAAAGCTTACAAGGAGCATCTTCCTGAAGGCCATTTCTCAATTATGAGTTCTGTGTTCCAAACAGGTAGAAATGCTAATGGTACAAAAAGTGGTTATGATAGATATTTTGATGGACTTCACTACGACCATGACTGGGAGGAGTCTGACTTCACGTTTACAAAGGTCGAGAATGGAGAATCAGAATTTGAATACACAATGTACACTAATAGGCCAAAGGATAAAGTAAGTGGCTATATTGTAAAGAAGGACAATAATTACAATTTGGAGGTTAAAAGTAATGCTACCAATGATGCTGCTGCCGTTTGGGAAATTGTGACAAAGACACAGCGTGTGAAGGAGCTTCAGGATGCATCTTTCGATAATCCTATGGATGCTACCTTCTTTATCACAGACCCAAGTTTCAGCCGAAATAACCTTGGAAAGAGTTCATGGGTATTTAATGTTAATGGAGTGGATAATGTTCTTCCAACTTCATTGGGTGATCATGCTTCTGGCACTAATAATAAGGATTATGGAAATCTGAACATTGCTATTGGTCAGAATGGTAGTAAAGATCATTACAATATGTTTGATTTCAATGTAATTGTTAAAGGTAAAGAAGGTGCTTCTAATGAGGAGTTCAAGTTGTCACAAAAATTGTCTATAGGAACTTTGCCTGCAGGTGTATATCGTCTGTCCGTTCATGGATATACTAATGCTCCTAATGGTGTATATCTGTATGCAGAAAATGAAGTAAAGGGTCTTGGTAGTGTAGAACTTCATCAGATGAGCTCCAAATTTACTAATTATACAGATCATCGTTATCCGGCTTATTGGTTTACGGGTACTGTTCTCGATAATATAGATAATAAGACATTGAATACATATTACCGTGAGGATATGTACTACACAGATGTAGAGATTAATGTCAGTTCAAACACTCTCATTATAGGTGTACAGGGTACTCTCAGTGCCAATCAGTATGCTGTGTTCGATAATTTTGAGCTGTACTACCTTGGTGAGGCTGCTCAGGATGTATCGAAAATTGAAATTGATGAGGATCCTAATGTGATTGACGAGCCAAAGGAGTTATATATGTATAATGTTGATGCTGGTTTGTATCTTAATTTTGATAATTCTATTAAGTCAACGGATTCCTTGGCATGTGTTAAGGATCAGGGAATGAAGTTCCTTGTAAAGCCTGTTACGACAATAGATAAAAAAACTAAAAAGAAGATAAAAGTAGCTAATCAGTATTATATATATACTTTAATTAATATACATACAGAAGGTAAGGATACAACTGTCTATCACTATCTTGGCTCTAATGGAAATGCATACTATATGGTATATACGGATTATGTTAGTGCTGTCAAATGGACCATTTTGCCAATAGATCCAACTAATAATATATATGAAATAAAGGCTCCGAAAGGTCAGGTATTGGAGTGGTCTGGTGATGCAAGAAATTATGTAATTCAGGGTTATGCTCATGATGAGTATGACAAACCTCGTGATAAAGAACCGAGAGGCTATCGTTGGGCGTTCTATGAACCAGATCAGTATTCTAAGGACCGTTTATTTGCGAAACTTGCTTCGAGCACTCGAAGTGATGGATGGCGTTATGTCCGTTCTGCAAAGGTTAATATGAGAGATTTGTCAGGTAGAGATTCTATATCTGGACTTTATACTGCATATAGTAAGCTTGATGCCAATTGGATTAGTCCGTTGAGTTCACGAACAGCTTTAAAGCAACGTATAGACGAACTAAAGGAAGTCATGACAAGTGCTATGGCTATTCGTGGTACTGTCCAAAAGCCTGTGGATGTTAGTTTCTTTATTCAGAATGCAGGTGTTGGTTCTGATGTGGGATGGAATGAGGCCATTGCTCCGTATAATAACTTAGGTAATGGTAATGCAACTGAATTTATCCCTTCTGTTTTTCAACAACATCGTTTAAAAAAGAAAACAAAGTTAAGTCAGAATATACATGATAATAATGGCGTATTAAAGGTCCCTGCAGGAAAATATATGCTTTCTGTTGATGTGCGAACATTAGATAAAGCAGATTTTAAGTTGCAGTTGAGCTCTAAAAATAATGGTACAGTAGTTTTGGATACTGTAGATTGTGTTACAGGAAATAGCGGACAGTGGAATGTCCTTTCTACTCCTTATTTGGATTTGGACAATGCTGATGAACTGTCACTTTTAATACAATGTGTTGCAGGTTCTAAAGGTATTGCTGTTGATAATTTCAAGTTGCACTTCGGTGGTAATATCCGTGGTAAGTTGAAGTTCAATGATGATCGTACGGAGGTTACTATGCTTGGTGACTGGGATGACGACGATGAATTATATTCTAAGGCAAAGGATATTCTTCATGAGAATCTTAATACCCTTGGTGCTATGCATATCAATAAGGATAATGTCATATTGCGAAAAGGTGTGAATGTGACAGACCTTGGTTGGCAGAAGGGCAATAGTGGCGATGCAGAGATAAGCAATAATATATTGTTCTATACCGATTTCGCCGAAAGTGACAAGGCGTTAGATAATATATCAAATGCAGTCGAAGGTTCTGCAAATGTAGTTCGAAAGGGTGATGACAGCAAGTATTATTGTGACACGTTGCTTATTACAGATAATATGCCAATGTATGTGCCTTATTCATTCCATGCAGACACTATCGGCTATTCACGAACGAATCCTGTTCGTAGTGGTACTTTGTGTTTGCCATTTGATGTGACAAAGTTGCCAAAGGGTATCAGAAATTTGGGTGTCCCTAGCGTTGTCGATTGGGAAGCAAATCCTTCGTATGGCAAGCTTCTTTTGACTGATTATAGTAGTGGAAATGATGATGTCGTCTTACCTGCTAATACTCCTGTCTTCTATGACGGAGATTATGGAAAGGATGTGCGGATAGATTTCTCTGAAAAGGATGCTATTGTACATATGACATCAGAATTGACAAGACCAACAGCAGATACTGCAACTATATCTTTGTTCGGAAACTACGCGAGGAAGTACGTTGTAGGTAAATCAGGTGTAGAAGAATATGGCGTAAGGAATGATGATGGTTTGAGTGCTGACGAGTGTTACTATCTCAAGAAAGTAGATAATGTTGACGGTGATTGTATGCTTGTTAGAGGTAAGCATTGGTTTAATGTTGGACCATTCAGAGCCTTTGTATATCGTGGTAAGAATGACATTCATAATGAGGCTCGTCCATCTTCTTTATACATAGATTATGGAGAATTGTTCAATTCTGTCGATGAAGTTGATGATAGTGAAACCGTAATAATTGGATATTATGACGTTAAGGGAATACGTTATGATAAACCACAGAAGGGTTTGAATATTATCATGTACTCTGACGGAACACGTCGTAAGACCTATGTGAAATAGCATAATAATTTCGTTGTCTATGGTGAAAAAGTTATATATAACACCAAAAATCGAATCGCTTATTCTTGATGTAGATGTTTGGTTTTTGGGGGCGTCAAATAATTCTGGAGAAGGTGATGACGATGATTGGACTTTGTCTCGTCGTCGCCAGGATAATCCTTATGAATACTCCTCTTCTCGTAACAATAAACAGCAAGGAGAACGGTGGGGTAGTCTTTGGTGAATCGATGTTATTTGTCGTTTAATACATGTAAAAAAAATAGAGAAGTGTGGTCGTGATGACGATTACACTTCTCTATCTGTGTTTATAATTGAGTGCTCAATGAGTTCATTCCTTCTCCCTTAACCAATCGGGGGTGTGGCGGAGATATTCGTGCCCAAAGCGACAGCGGATACATTCGTGTTTTTCACAATATTGTTTGCATAGATGAATCAGGGCTTGGGTATCAGCAGAATGTTCTGCTACGACTCCTGCATCAGCCCAGTCACGTACAATTCGATTGTCCTCCGATGGCAATGCCTCGAGTAGGTGGATGGCTCGTTCGCGAAGTGATTCGTCGTTTCGGTATGTACCATAGGCAAAGATCAATGGCGCTACGCAGTTAATCAGCAATGAAGCTCTTGATGCTTTTGATAGGTTGAAATCACCGCTCTGTGTGTCGAACAATTTGTGAAAATCCTCCTCAGTTTCTGCATTCAACACTTTGGAGAAGGCAAAGGAGTCGTCGTAATATAGATGAGCGAGTTGAAGGATGCGCACGTGTGGAAAATTTTGTGGACGTAGGCGCAGATATTGCCAGGTACTACGTTCAATAGGAGTAAGTGAGAATTTTGTCTTCAAGTATGCGTATTCCTTGCACAAACGATTGTACTCTGCTTCCATGATGTTTGGAATGCCTTTGTTGTCAAGCATACCTGCCTGTCCGAAGAAGAAAGCCTTAATCTGAAAAAGGTCGTCACGATGCTTGCTCAAAGCATTTGTAGGTATGTTGTTTGCCCACATCTCAAAAGCATCTCCATTCTTTCCAAAACCGAACGAACGAGCGATTGTTACAAACAGTGTGTCCTCCCAACTCTTGTCAAGTCTTTCGCGTCTCTCCATTATCTGTTGCGTACGCATCTCAAGTCGTTCTACTTGAAGTGCAGAGAGCCAATTATGTATTTTTATTTTGGGAAGTGAAGATAGAATGTCCTTGCAAGGTGGATAGATATCTGTTTTTATGAGTTTCTCATAATTTGTAAGAATATAATTCGGAACTTCTATTTCAATTTGAGGAATGGCTTCTCCACTTGGATAACTTAGTCCAGCATCAACTTGTGATGCCACATGTAGGATGATACTGTCATAAGCAGGATTATTATCATGCTTGTGACGGAACCAATCGCTTGTGCGTAGGTGAATTTCTACGTTGCCTGCCCATAGTAAGCCGTCAATCTTTACCTTTGCGCCTATGAAGTCAGGTCCAGCATCGTGGTTAAGCATACCAGGATTCAAGACCTCTACAGTTTTGCCATTCGTTGTTTTTAGGTCTTTTAATGGCAAAATTCTATGTTTCCATACGTAATGTAATACTTCTTCTATCATATTTTTCATAAAATATAGATTTGTGGCAAATATACTGTTTTTCTGACATTAAACATTGTTAATTAATAATAAAAAGTATGTTGTATAGTGAAATATGTGCAAAAAAGTGTAAATCGTGATAATATTTTTGTTTCTAAATGATTATCTTTGCAGCTGAAATATTATATTTTACTGAACGAACTACAAAAATAAGGCATATAAGATGAAAATAGCACTCATTGGATACGGAAAGATGGGTAAAATGATTGAACAGATTGCTCTCAGCCGTGGTCATGAAATTGTTAGTATTATAGACGTTGACAATCAGGAAGATTTTGAATCTACTGCTTTTGCAAGCGCCGATGTCGCAATTGAGTTTACTGCTCCACATGTTGCGTATGACAATTATCTCAAATGCTGGAAAGCCGGAGTGAAGGTGGTAAGTGGCTCTACTGGTTGGCTCAAGGAACATGGCGATGAAGTGCGTAAGGCATGTGCAGATGAGGGCAAGACGCTTTTTTGGGCCAGCAACTTTTCAATAGGTGTTGCTATTTTCTCAGCTGTTAACAAGTACTTGGCAAATATTATGAATGGTTTCCCACAGTACGATGTTAAGATGGAGGAAACTCATCACGTTCATAAGCTTGACCATCCTTCTGGAACTGGCATTACACTCGCTGAGCAGATTGTTGAGCGTCTTGACCGCAAAAAAGAGTGGACAATGGGTTACCTTCAGAATCCTGATGGCTCAATAGAGGGTACGGATAATGTTGCAGAAGATCTTTTGCCAATCAGTTCTATTCGTCGTGATGAAGTTCCAGGCATCCATACAATCACGTATAATAGTGAGGCTGACCAGATAACAATCACTCATGATGCTCACTCTCGTCAGGGATTTGCACTTGGTGCGGTTATTGCAGCTGAATTTACAGCCAAGAATCATGGATTGTTGACAATAGATGATATGTTCAAATTCTAATATGGATGATTCTTGAATATTCTGAGGATTCATTATAAAACAAACGGGAATAATCAATACTGACGAACAATTATATGGCATTAGATTATAAAAGTTTTAAGAGTACACAAGCTCGTGGCAATAAGGGCGAGGAACCAGAGAAGAACTGGGTAAAATGGACAAAGTTCTGTGTTGTCACAGTACTTTATCTACTTTTTCTTTATTGGGTGGAATCATGGATAGGACTTATTGTTGTTCCTTTCATCTATGATATCTATATCAGTCAGAAGATTCATTGGACGTGGTGGAAGAATCTTGAGAGTGACATGAGTCGTACTATTATGTCATGGGTTGATGCTATTGTCTTTGCACTCATAGCTGTATATTTTGTCAATCAGTTTTTTTTCCAGAATTACCAGATACCAAGTTCTTCTCTTGAGAAGAGTCTTATGACTGGCGACTATCTTCTCGTGAGCAAGATTAGCTATGGTCCTCGTATTCCTCAGACACCACTCACTATGCCTCTCACTCAGCATACAATGCCATTGTTTGGATGCAAGAGCTACATTGAGTGGCCACAGTGGAATTATCGTCGTGTGAAAGGTCTTGGAAAGGTTGAACAGGGAGATATCGTTGTGTTCAACTTCCCTGCAGGCGATACTGTAGCAGTTGAGAATCCAACCACATTCTACAATATCTGTTTGAGTTTGGATGCAAGCTATAGAAATGAGAATGGGCTTGAGGTTCCAGATTTCAGAAAACTGTCTGTACAAGAACAACGTAAAGTTTACGAGCAGATGTATATGGAAGGTAAAGCCATGGTTGCTGCAAATTCCGCTTACTATGGTGATATAGTTGTGCGTCCTACTGATCGTCGTGAGAATTATGTGAAGCGTTGTGTTGGTCTTCCAGGTCAGAAGTTTGAGATTAAGAATAAAGTCATCTATACTGATGGCAAGCCTATGGCTCAACCAGAGAACGTGCAGTTCAATTACGTCGTTTATTTCAAGAACGGTATGTATCTAAATGATGACCTTAGCAATGAGCTTGGCATAAGTGATGAAGACAGACGAATGCGTTCTTTGGGTTACATGCCGCTTACAAGGAAGGCTCTTGAAGGACTGAAGAAATCAGGTCTTACGGACAGCATCGTACCTATTATTGATAACAATTTCACTAATGATGTCAATCCAGTGTGCCATATAAATAACATGGTTTATCCTCTCAATCATGACTACGGATGGACTTGCGACAACTATGGCCCGATCATTATCCCTGCAAAGGGCATGACACTCAAGCTTGATGCAGAGAACATTGCCATCTACGAACGTCCAATCCGCACGTACGAGGGTAATGACCTACGTGTGGATGGTGACAAGATTTACATCAATGGCGAGCTTGCAACGAGCTATACATTCAAGATGGATTACTATTGGATGATGGGTGACAACCGCCACAACTCAGCTGATAGCCGTTATTGGGGATTTGTACCTGAGGATCATATCGTGGGTAAACCGCTCTTTATCTGGCTTAGCATAAGTCCTGATGCTAACCCAAGTAGCCGTGTTCGTTGGAACAGAATATTTAAGTGGGTGGCTGATATAAAGTGAATGAGGGGCCTCCTCGTGACCTCCACTTCATGGGGAAGTCTTTTAACTTTATGTCTTTCGAATTCTCTGTGTCGAAAATAAAAAAATATGATACTTACTACATCATATCTACCTCCAATAAGTTGGTTCGCCCCTCTTGTCAAGGGCGAACCAATTTGTATTGAACAGTGGGAGAACTTTCACAAACAGACAATAAGGAATAGGTGTAGGATAGATTCTCCAAACGGGCCTTTGAACCTTACCATACCCATAGATAAAGAAAACTTTGGTGCGGGGGGAAAGTGCCTTATGAAGGATGTTAAGATATCCTATCATCTTGATTGGCAACACCAGCATTGGAATGCACTCGAAACTTCTTATTTCAACAGTCCTTTCTTTGAGTATTTGCAGGATGATTTCCGCCCTTTCTATGAAAGGAAATGGAATTACCTCATGGATTTCAACGAGGCACTTATCTTGAAGTGCTGTGAACTCATGGATGTTGAACCTAAGATTAGTAGGACAGAAGTTTTTCTAATTAATACGGAAAATGAGCCAGTACTACGTTATTCTAACCTCATGACTCCACAGTATTATCAAGTCTTTGTACACAAACATGGTTTTGTCCCAGACCTGAGTATTATTGACCTCATATTTAACCTTGGTCCTGAAAGTGTTCTTTATCTTGAAAAGTTAAAATAATAACATAGTGAAAACATAATGATTTGTGCAAGTGGTGAATACTGTTAAAATGACACAATATATTTTGTGAACAAAGCAAAAAGCTAATTTTACTTGCTCGTAAAAGCCAAAATTGCACATTTGGTATAAAAGATGGGCAAAAATGTTTGTATTTCCAAAAAGAAATACTATGTTTGCACTTGTTTTTATTGCATAAGAGAAATAAATCACTTTAAATGATAGAAGATATAATAGCGCCGATACCTAAAGAGGTTATCAAGGCAGAGTTGACAGAAGAGAAACGTCTTCGTTTCACTAATAGAAGCAACAATGAAATATATATTTGTACTTGGCAGGATTCTCCCAATATCCTAAGGGAAATTGGACGTCTGCGCGAGATTGCTTTCCGTGCTGCAGGTGGCGGTACAGGAAAAGCACTTGACCTTGATGAGTTTGACACAATGGATGAGCCATACAAGCAACTTATTGTGTGGAATCCTGAGGCCGAAGATATTATCGGCGGTTATCGCTATATTCTCGGTCCTGACATCAAGTTCGACAAGTCTGGTCAGCCAATCCTTGCAACATCGCACATGTTCAAGTTCTCTGACAAGTTCAATAAAGATTATCTTCCTTACACCATTGAACTTGGACGTTCATTCGTGACACTGGAGTACCAGTCAACAAGGGCTGGTAGCAAGGCTATCTTTGCTCTTGACAATCTTTGGGACGGACTTGGAGCACTCACTGTCATCATGCCTAACTGTAAGTACTACTTCGGCAAGATGACCATGTATCCATCCTTCCACCGCAAGAGTCGTGACATGATTCTCTACTTCCTTCAGAAACACTTTGGTGACAAGGAAAACCTTGTTATTCCTATGTGTCCACTCAAACTTGACCATCCAGAGGAAGAACTTGCTAAGATATTTACTGAAGACGAACTTAAAAAGGATTTTAAGATTCTTAACCGAGAAGTACGTTCGTTCGGCTTCAATATTCCTCCACTCGTCAATGCGTACATGGGACTCTCTCCTACAATGAAGATGTTTGGAACTGCCATCAATGATGGTTTCGGAGATGTTGAGGAGACGGGTATCCTTATTGCTGTTAACGAGATTCTCGAAGAGAAGCGCGTGAGACACATTGACACGTTTGCTAAGGAACATCCTGAGCTTATCAAGTTTACAAGTGGAGCCAACAAGGTTGTCTATACTCCATCAGACAAGCGTGAACTTGATGTTGACATTGACTTCGATGAAGTAAAATAACACACATAAATAAGATATGGCATTTACAAGAATTACGGCAGCAGAAGCAGCTGCACTTATCAAGAATGGTGATAATATCGGACTCTCAGGATTTACTCCTGCTGGTACACCAAAGGCTACAACAGCGGAAATCGCAAAGATAGCTCATGCAGAGCATGAGGCAGGTCGCCCTTATCAAATTGGCATCTTCACGGGTGCTTCAACAGGAATGTCTTGTGATGGAGTGCTTGCAGAAGAGAAGGCAATCAGATATCGTGCTCCTTACACTACTAACGCAGTATTCCGTGGCAAGGTTAATGCAGGTGAGATTGCTTACAACGATATACACCTTAGCCAGATGGCTCAGGAACTCCGCTACGGTTTCCTCGGTGAAGTGGATTGGGCAATTCTTGAGGTATGTGCCATAGAGGATGATGGTAAGGTCTATCTTACTGCTGCGGGTGGTATTGCTCCTACTGTTGCACGTCTTGCAAAGAAGGGTATCATCCTTGAGCTTAACTCATTCCATAGTCCTAAGTCAATAGGTATTCATGACGTGTATGAACCAAAGGACCCACCTATGCGTGAACCTATCTTGATATCAAAGGTTACGGATCGCATCGGTACTCCATATCTCCAGATTGACCCAAATAAGGTTGTTGGAGTTGTCGAGTGCAATATTCCAGACGAGGCACGTGCTTTCAAGGATGCTGACCCTGTGACAGACAAGATTGGTGAGAACGTGGCTAACTTCCTTATGGGTGAGCATAAGAAGGGAATCATACCTCCTGGGTTCCTCCCATTCCAGAGTGGTGTGGGTACTACAGCCAACGCTATCCTTGGTGCTCTCGGAAGCAATCCTGATATGCCAGCGTTCGAGGTATATACTGAGGTTCTCCAGAATGCAATCGTTGACTTGATGTACAAGGAACGTGTCAAGTGTGCTTCTACTTGTTCGCTTACTGTGACAAACGATGTCCTAACGGATATGTACAACAATATGGACTTCTTCCGTGACAAGCTTGTCCTTCGTCAGTCAGAGATATCAAACAGCCCAGAGGTTATCCGTCGTCTCGGTGTTATTGCAATCAATACTGCTATTGAGTGTGATCTCTATGGTCATGCAAACTCTACTCAGATATGCGGTACTAAGATGATGAACGGCATTGGTGGCTCTGGCGACTTTGAGCGTAATGCTTTCCTCTCTATCTTCACTTGCTCATCAGTGGCAAAGGGTGGCTGCATTTCTTCTATTGTGCCATTCTGTTCACACATCGACCATACGGAGCATGATGTCAACATCATCGTGACGGAGCAGGGTGTTGCAGACCTTCGTGGCAAGAGCCCTATCCAGCGTGCTCACGCTATCATTGAGAATTGTGCTCATCCGGATTACAAGCAGCTTCTCTGGGATTACCTCAAGATAAGCCAGAAGGGTCAGTCTTGGCATAATCTTGGTGCAGCTCTCTCACTCCATGAGGCGTTTATCAAGGAAGGCGATATGCGTAAGGTCGATTTCTCTAAGTTTGCATAACAGACTTTTTACAGTTTTCTGATACAGAAGAGTGCTCCTCTCGGAGTGCTCTTTTTTTGTTTTCAAGACTATGCTTCGTTCAGCAGCCATCTTTTATGCCTCGGAAGGGTTGGGGCGGGAACCCTTCTTCCTCCTCAATGAGTCCTCATCGCTCCTCATCGCTGAAATGAGCAATTAGCAATGAGTAATGAGTAATAGCCATTCGGATGCTTTCCTCTTTAGGTAACTGCTCCCCGTCCTGAAAGGCGAATGAGGGCGCAGAAGAGAGACTAAATGTCTCTATGTCCCGAAATGAGGGGAGAACAGTGCCCTGCTCGACGGGGAACGGGGTCGGGGGAAGGTCTGAGTCTGCCTTGTCTTTTTGACGCTGCAAAGATACGGAGACTGTTTTGCGGTCTAAAGAGAAAAGCGAATTATTTTCAAATAATTTTTGATTTTTTTTGAAACGTAATAGATAGACAAACTATTAACGAGAAACTATGGTTGGGTAGTGGAATGGTTGGTGTCAAGGTGTCAAGTGTCAAGGTGTCATTTTCATTCTTCGGTTTCTGATTTTTTGGTTCACTATATATAATAATAAATTTTTTATTATTATATATAGTGAGCATTTGTGTGTGTATCCAAAACGAATTTGACACCTTGACACTTGACACCATGACACCGAGTTCTTTTTTTGATGCATGTTTTTGAAAAAGATACTATTAAATGGATTCAACTTTCGCAAGTTCAGCTGACGCTTTACTTGCAAGGAGTTAAAAAGGGGTTAAAGTGGAGTAAAAGGGACGAATGTCCATCGCAAAGTGGTTTTGGTTAAACGAAAATTTAGAAAATTAAAGAACTTTTCTCACCGAAGGTAAAATTTCTTATAATATTCTTCTACAAAATCCGCGAACAATCAATCGTCTTTTTAACTTCCTATATAACTTCATTTTGACTACAATTTAACTACAAGCTAAACTTGAATTAAACTGATATTCCGGTGTCATAATGGCTGGGGTGGTGAGGGACAATGAAAAGACGAGCCATCCGAAGATGACTCGTCTTTTGTACATTCTTTCAAATAAAGAAGGTTTTAGTTGATTGCATTGTCAATGTCAGCACCAGCCTTGAACTTTGCAATCTTCTTAGCTGCAATCTTGATTGGAGCACCTGTTGATGGGTTCTTACCATTGCGCTCAGGGCGATCGAAAACAGAGAATGTACCAAAACCAACAAGGGCAACCTTGTCACCTGCCTTGAGAGCGTCTGTGATAGCCTCGAGCACTCCGTCAAGGGCCTTCTTAGAATCTGACTTGCTCAATCCTGATTTTTCAGCGATTGCGCTTACGAGTTCACTTTTGTTCATAGAAAACGTTTTTTAAGGAATTATGATTAATATTTAGTTTGTAATAATATGTTGTCTCTGATTGACTTTTAGGTAAGATTTCATGGTAACCGCTTGTCTTACCGCTGCAAATATATATGTAATTTTTCTCTGCACAAATAAAAAAAACAAAAAAAAATATAATTTATGCTAAAAACCAATGCATTTACCCGCATTTTGCTCCCAAATAGCCAAAAAAACACTAATTTTGCACCGCAAATTTACAATTGATTATGAATATACCTCCAATAGTCAAAGGATTACTTATCCTGAATGTAGTAGCATACATTTTTTCTGAACTCATAGGTTTTGATTATATATTTGGTTTGTGGTACTTTGAAGCGCCATTTTTCCGTATTTGGCAACCTGTGACGTATATGTTCATGCATGGTGGAATCATGCACCTTCTGTTCAATATGTTTGCGCTTTGGATGTTTGGAAGCGTAATGGAACAGGTGTGGGGTGGCAAGAGATTCCTTGTATATTATTTTGTATGTGGAATAGGTGCGGCATTTGTTCAGGAGATTGGTCAGGCAGTTGGTCTTATATCTATGATGGCTCATACAGTTGGTGCTTCTGGAGCTGTTTATGGCGTTCTTCTTGCTTTTGGAATGACTTTTCCTAATCAGAAAATGTTTGTTATCCCAATTCCTTTTCCTATCAAGGCTAAATACTTTATCGGGTTCTATATTGCGGTAGAACTGATGGAAGCGTTTTATGTCAGTGACGGCGTGGCTCATTTTGCTCACCTTGGAGGAATGCTTTTTGGTGCAATTCTTATTCTTCTTTGGAAAGGTGCTGCCAATAAGCGCAGGAGTGCTTATGGTTATAGTTATTGGTCACAGTCATCTGCTGACTACAATGGTGGCTATGATAAAGGAGATAATGGACTCTTTAGCAAGGTGTCAGATATCTTTAAGGGAGCAAAACGTAAGCCGAAGATGACTATCACGTATGGCGACAGGAGTCAAGACTATAGCTATAATGCTCAGAAGAGACAGGATGGTGAAGAGATTGACCGTATTCTTGACAAGGTAAGACACAGCGGTTATGCCAATCTTACAAAGGAAGAGAAGGAAACGCTATTCAAGGCAAGCCAGAAGTAGAAATAAACGGATAGATGAAGAAACAGATAAAGTATACGTTTATGTTCACACTTATTGCTGTCAATCTTGTGATGATTGCGGCAATGGTTGTTTGTGCGTATAGTTGCTACATAAGTCCTCATACGCACCCGAATATCTCGTATCTTGGTATGGCGTTTCCTGGAATGCTCATCATTAATGTACTTTTCGTTCCTGTATGGCTTATTCTAAAGAGACGTTTTACTTACATCCCTATATTAGGCTTGCTTCTCTGTTCTGGTGCAATCAGAAGTTACTGTCCGATTAATCTGTTTGCTTCGGAGGATGATGCAGACTTGAAATTCATTTCCTATAATGTCTTTCAGATGGGTGATTCGACAAAAAAAAATATACCGAGTGAGAATCCAATTCTCCTATATCTCCTGGAACAGGATGCTGACATCGTTTGTGTTCAAGAGGCAATAAATATTGACCATGGTGATAATCTTGACACTTTGAAGACGAAATATCCATACTTCGATAGACAGAATACGTACAATAATACTATGGCTGTGCTTTCAAAGTATCCTATAATTGATATTACTGACCTTGATAACGATGAAGTACGCATGCGTACGGTGGCTTATCGCATCAAGGTGAACGAGGATACCGTCCTTGTGCTAAATAATCACTTTGAGTCGTTCAAACTTCATGAGAACGAAAAGGAAAGCTATGAGGAGATAATTAGGCATCCTGACGATAAAAGTAACGAACAGAGGATTGATTCGCTTCTCCTTAAGGTTGTAGATGCAAATAGTACACGTGCTCTTCAGGTCGATTGGTTAGCGGAGTATGTAAACCACTGTACAGAAAAGTACATTATTGTGTGTGGTGATTTCAATGATAATCCTATTTCGTACACTCATCATAAGATGACGGAACACTTGAACGATTCCTACACGAGAGGTGGAAACGGACCAGGTTGGACGTATAATCGTAGTGCAATGTATTTTCGTATAGATAACATTCTTGTGAGCGAAAATATCAAAACTTGCAAGAGTTGTGTGGATAATTCTATTGACACAAGTGACCATTATCCCATCATTTCTTGGCTAAAATTAAACAAATAGGGAAATAATCATAACTTTTTTCGTGTCAGAAGAACAATGTTAAGTAAATTTTACTAATTTTGCGCACGAAATAAAATAAATCTGAATATCTCTAATCAGACTTAATAATATTTAATCAAAATGCAAAACAAAGGATTTATCAAGTTTTTGGCTGTAGCATTGACTCTCATTTGCTGCTTCTACCTTAGCTTCTCTGTAAGAGCTTGGATGGTAGATAATGAGGCAAGCAAGATGGAAGAGAAAGAGGCTGAACTTTATTTGGATTCTCTGAATACAACAAAGTTCTACCTTGGCAACTACACACTCAAGGACTGTCGTGAGACTGGTGTTGGTCTTGGACTTGACCTTAAGGGCGGTATGAACGTCATCCTTGAAGTGAGTGTTCCTGAAGTCATCAAGACGCTCGCAGACCACAAAACAGATCCTGCTTTCGTAAAGGCTGTAGCTGATGCTAAGGCTGAGACAAAAGAGGATCAGAGTGATTTCATCAACGTATTTGTCAGTAAGTATAAAGAGAACGCAGGGGGTAAGCCTCTTGCCACTATCTTTGCGACACAGCAGCTTAAGGGCAAGGTAAACACTAACTCAACTGATGCAGAGGTGATTTCTGTTCTCCGTACTGCAGTAGATGAGGCTGTTGACAACTCTTTCAACGTGCTTCGTACACGTATCGACCGTTTCGGTGTTGTTCAGCCAAACATCCAGAAGGTTGAGGGACAGAGTGGACGTATCATGGTCGAGCTTCCTGGTATCAAGGAGCCTGAGCGTGTCCGTAAGCTCCTTCAAGGTTCAGCTAACCTTGAATTCTGGGAGACTTACGATGTTCAGAAGATTGTGCCACTTCTTGCTCAGCTTAACACAGCACTCCGCAACAACGGTACTACTGCTGCTACAGACTCTGTAAGTGCAGCAGTTGATTCTACTGCTGTTGCTGCTGACACAACTGTTGCCAAGAGCAACGCTTCTGCTCTTCTCGCTCAGGTCAAGTCAGATGATGTTAAGGCTAATAATGCTGCTACTGAAGCAATGAAGAAAGAGAACCCACTCTTCTCTGTACTTCAGCCAGTACAGGGTAACGGCGGATGTATGGTAGGTTATGCTTTGGCTGCTGATACAGCTGAGGTTAACGCTCTCATCAACTCAGAAGTTGCTAAGCGCATCCTTCCTGTTGACCTCTCACTCAAGTGGAGTGTCAAGTCAATGGACAAGGCAGGTAAGGTATTCGAGCTCTTCGCTATCCGTACAACTGGTAAGGGCGGTCGTGCACCACTTGAGGGTGACGTTGTTACTGAAGCTAAGAATGACTTCAACCAGTACGGTAACCCAGTAGTTTCAATGCGAATGAACACAGAGGGTGCTCGTCGTTGGTCACAGCTCACAGAGGCAAACATCGGACATGCAATTGCTATCGTACTTGACAACTACGTATATTCAGCTCCTAATGTAAATGGTAAGATTGACGGAGGTAGCTCTGAAATTTCAGGTAACTTCACTATCGAGGATACTAAGGACCTTGCTAACGTACTTCAGTCAGGTAAGATGCCAGCTCCTGCAACAATCGTTCAGGAAGACATCGTAGGTCCTACACTCGGACAGCAGTCAATCGAGGCAGGTATCTGGTCATGTCTCATTGCATTCGTACTCCTCATGGGTTACATGATTGCAATGTACGGATTCCGTGCAGGTATGATTGCTAACTGTGCTCTTATCCTCAACTTCTTCTTCTCATTCGGTATCCTTACTTCACTTGGTGCCGCACTCACAATGTCTGGTATTGCAGGTATGGTATTGACACTCGGTATGGCTGTGGATGCTAACGTGCTTATCTATGAGCGTACAAAGGAAGAGATGCGTGCAGGTAAGAACCTCAAGAATGCTATTGACGCTGGTTATAGCAACGCATTCTCAGCAATCTTCGACTCTAACGTAACAACAGTCCTCACTGGTATCATCCTCTTCAACTTCGGTACAGGACCTATCAAGGGATTCGCAACTACACTTATCATTGGTATCATCTGCTCATTCTTTACTGCAGTATGGCTTACTCGTATCGCTTATGAGCACTTCGTACACAAGGGCAAGTGGACAAACCTTACATTCTCTACAGCCATCTCTAAGAACATGATGCAGGGAACTAAGGTTAACTTTATGGGTAAGTATAAGACTTCTTTCGCAATCTTCGGAATCCTTATCCTTGGATGTGTTGTTTCATTCTTTACTCGTGGTCTTAGCCAGTCAATCGACTTCACTGGTGGACGTAACTACAAAGTTGAGTTCGTACAGGATGTTCAGCCAGAGGCACTCAAAGAGGCTATCGTTAAGCAGTTTGAAGCTAATAAGACATCTGATGAGGCAGTAACAGTATCTGTAATCTCAGTTGTAGGTGCAGATGGTAAAACAGGTAACACAGTTCGTGTTTCTACTAACTACCGCATTGATGAGGATGGCTCAAATGTTGATGCCGAAATCGAGAATACTCTCTACAACGCATTTGTTGCTGCAGGAGTAGTTGACAAGTCAGTTACTGTTGATCAGTTCCTTGACCGCGATAACCGTGAGGGTGGTTCTATTATCTCTTCACAGAAGGTAGGTCCATCAATTGCAGAAGATATTACTTGGGGTGCAGTTTATTCAGTATTGCTCGCTATCATTGCAATCTTTATCTACATCCTCGTTCGTTTCCGCAACGTGGCTTACTCATTTGGTTCAATTGCAGCACTCGTTGTTGATACAACTCTCGTTATCGGAGCATTCTCAGCACTCTATGGAATACTTCCATTCTCTCTTGAGATTGACCAGACATTCATCGGTGCTATCCTTACTGTAATTGGTTACTCAATCAACGATAAGGTGGTTGTATTCGACCGTATCCGTGAGAACTTCCAGCTCTATCCAAAGCGTGACCGTCAGCGTCTCTTCAACGAGGCACTCAACTCATGTCTCGCTCGTACAGTCAACACATCAGTTTCTACATTCGTAGTGCTCCTCGCTATCATCACTCTTGGTGGTGAAAGCATCCGTGGATTCGCATTCGCTATGATTCTTGGTGTTGTTATCGGTACAATATCTTCTCTCTTCATTGCTGCTCCTATTGCTTACCTCGTAATGGGTGCACGTATCAAGGATGAAGGTGAGGAAACTGCTGAACCAGCAAAGTAATGAACGTATAAGATAGAAATATCATTACGAAATATCAAAAAGAGACTTTTCTTGGTGGGAAAGTCTCTTTTTTTTATTATTCAGCTATCGAGTATAGACATATTAAATAAAAATCCATAACTTTGCCGACATTATGAAGAAAGTGGTTTATAGTATTTGTGCAGTAGTGGCAGTGCTTATACTCTTTGCAGCTTACTCTGCCTACTCACTGTTTTCATCGCCATTCAATATCAGCGAAAAGACTTACGTCTATATTGACAATGACGACGACATGGATTCTGTTCGTTCCAAGATAGAGACTGCAGGTAATGCAAGTAACATGTTCGGCTTTACGCTTACAGCCAAGTTGAAAGGTTTTGACACACCTAAGACAGGCAGGTTTGCCATAACTCCGGGCGAGGATATGTTCACATTTACACGCCATATGGCCAATGGTATGCAGGAGCCTATCCGCCTTACTGTACCAGAGGTACGTACCGTGGAGGATATGGAAGAACGTCTCTCACGTCTCCTTATGATGAGTAGCGATGAACTTGCTGAGGTGCTCAATGATACTGTCTTCATGAAGGAACTTGGCTACACAAAGGAGAACATTCCTTGTGTATTCATTCCTAATACATACGAAGTGTATTGGAACATAACTCCACAGAAGCTTGTGGAAAAGCTCCATAAGGAGAAAGAACGTTTCTGGAACGATGAACGTCGTGCCAAGGCCAAGGATATTGGTTTTACTATTGAAGAAGTTACAACACTCGCCTCTATCGTGGAGAGCGAGACAAGTTACAACCCAGAGAAGGCAACTATTGCAGGATTGTACATTAACCGCTTAAAGTCGGAGATGCCACTTCAGAGTGATCCTACAGTCATCTTTGCCATTCATGACTTCAATATTCATCGTGTGACACTTGAGCAACTCAAGTACGAGTCACCATACAATACGTATGTGAACCTTGGTCTTCCTCCAGGTCCTATCCGTATTCCTTCTATACGTGGTATAGATGCTGTGCTCAACTATGATCACAACAACTATCTCTACATGTGTGCAAAGGAAGACTTTTCAGGAAGTCATAACTTCACAAATAACTATAACGAGCATCTTGCAAATGCACGCAAGTATCAGAAGGCACTCAATGAGAGAAATATTATGAAGTGAGCCCCCTCCCGACATCTCCCTTGTGCTTAACGTCTGCTGATTCGGCTTCCTTCGTTGCCTCTCACCAGTCGAGCACTATGCCCCAAGCTTTCAGAAAAGATATTCAATCTTTTCTTTAGCTTGTCCCCGTTGGGGAGGAGAAGGCGGATTGTAATAATTTTTCAACTTCTGAACAACACAATTATGAATTGTGAATTATGAATTGTGAATTAACTAAAAGGCAAACACTAACAATAATAATTTATGACAAAGATTAAGGTAGCCATCATCGGTTATGGCAACATCGGAAAGTATGCGCTTGATGCAATTCAGGCATCAAAGGACATGGAATGTGTAGGCGTAGTTCGCCGTAATGGTGCAGAGAACGCACCAGCAGAACTCGCAGGTATTCCAATCGTAAAGAATATCAAGGAACTCAAGGGTGTTCAGGTGGCAATCCTCGCAACTCCTACACGTAAGGTAGAGGAGTATGCTAAGGAATGTCTCGCACTCGGTATCAATACTGTCGATTCATTCGATATCCATACACAGATTGTTGACCTTCGTCGTTCACTCGATGCAGTGGCAAAGGCAAACAATGCTGTAAGTATCATCTCAGCAGGATGGGATCCAGGTTCTGACTCTATCGTTCGTACTCTCATGGAGAGCCTCGCACCAAAGGGTGTTTCTTACACTAACTTCGGTCCAGGACGTTCAATGGGTCACTCTGTTGCCGTTCGCGCTATTGCTGGCGTAAAGGATGCACTCTCTATGACTATTCCTGTTGGTACAGGTATCCACCGTCGTATGGTCTATGTAGAACTTGAAGATGGTGCTGACTTCAAGGCTGTTGAGGCAGCTATCAAGGCAGACCCATACTTTGTGAACGATGAGACACACGTTCAGCAGGTTCCATGCGTTGACGACCTCAACGATGTTGGTCATGGTGTAAACCTCGTTCGTAAGGGAGTAAGTGGTAAGACCCACAACCAGCTCTTCGAGTTCAATATGAAGATTAACAATCCTGCACTTACTGCTCAGGTGCTCGTTAATGTTGCACGTGCTTCTGTTAAGCAGCAGCCAGGTGCATACACAATGGTTGAGATTCCTGTTATCGACATGCTCTATGGCGACAAGGAAGAACTCATCCGTCATCTTGTGTAACTTGCATTGTTCTAATGTAGGGACGAAAAGAAATAGATATGAAAGGCTGAAAGTCTGTGATGAACAGATTTTCAGCCTTTTTGTTTTATGTAATAAGTATGATACTTACGCTCCATAAACTGCCACTTTACATATCGTAACTATCATGTTTACGAGTTGAAAGTTACATTCTTTTAGTTGGTAGATAGAATTATTGTCCCATAGGCATAAATTATAAATTTGGAATTTGAGATTAAAAAATTATTCCATATATTTGCCTATCATTTAACCAAACAACACAAGTATGAAAAAAATACTAACATTTATCGCTGTTCTTGTTGCTGCTTCTACCAATATCTATGCAGCAAAGAAAGATGTTAAGAAAACAGACCGTGAAGTATGGGTTGACATCATGTATCAGATGGCTGAACCTGTAATGAAGAATATGGCTGAGGGTAAGCTTCAGCAGGTAATGGACACTACTAATGGTTGTAAGAACCTTGAATTGTCTCCTACTTGGGATAACCGTAATAAGAAGGTTGCATATATGGAGGCTTTCGGACGTCTCCTTGCAGGTCTTGCTCCATGGCTTAACCTCCCAGATGATGATACTCCTGAAAGTGCAAAGCGCAAGCAACTGCGTGAATGGACACGCAAGGCTATCATCAATGCCGTTGACCCAAAGAGCCCAGATCGTCTTGGATGGGAAAGTGGTGGACAGACACTTGTTGATGGTGCATACGTAGTTGAAGGTCTATACCGTGGTTATGACTCTCTTTGGGTACCACTTCCACAGGAGACAAAGAACCTTTACATCAAGGAGATTAAGGGTCTTCGCCGTTATGACCCACCATATACAAACTGGTTCCTTTTCGTCGGTATGGAGGAAAGTTTCCTTATGTACGTAGGTGCTGACTATGATGCCTTCCGTATCAAGACAGCCATGAGCAAGGTGGAGGAATGGTATATTGGTGATGGTATCTATAGTGATGGCCCTTCATTTGCATTCGACTACTACAACTCATTCGTTATCCAGCCAATGTACCTTGAGTGTCTTGAGATGATTTCTGCTCGTCAGGGTGGTAACTCATACCTTATCCGTGCAAAGGATGGTAAGCGTAACTCAGCTAACAATCGTGTGAAGGAAGTGCGCAAGCGTATGCAGAAGTGGAGCGTAATCCTTGAGCGTTTCATCTCTCCAGAGGGAACATTCCCTGTAGTAGGTCGTAGTATTCCTTATCGTATGGCAGTTCTCCAGCCACTTGCACAGCTTGCATGGCGTAAGCAGTTGCCACAGGAACTCCACAACGGACAGGTACGTGCAGCGCTTACAGCCGTTGCCAACCGTATGTTCTATGGACAGGTGGAGAATCCATCAAAGAAAGCATCTCCACTATCACGTAACTACAACGAGGGTGGATTCCTCACTATTGGTTTCGTAGGTTCACACCCTAATGTTGCAGACTGGTACACTAATAATGGTTCACTTTACATGACTTCACTTGCGTTCATGCCACTTGGTCTTCCTGCTACTGATCCATTCTGGACAGATCCTGCTGAGAAGTGGACAAGCAAGAAAGCATGGGAAGGTGATGATTTCCCTAAGGACCACAAGTGGGACATCAACAAGGAAATCCTCTACTGGGAATAACTCTCAGCCATACTTGGCTGATTCCCTATTCTCGTGTATGGTAATTCGCATATATAGTGATTCACTTATATACTAATTCATATATATTGTAATTCTCGTATATAGTAATTCATGTATATATTAAGCCATTAGCCGTCTTTGGCTAATGGCTCTTAGTATCAACCCTCTTTTGCCGTGAACGGCAAAAGCCAATATTTAACAAAAGATGATTAACAGACTTATAGAATTCCTTAACGGTTCTCCTGTCAATTTCCTTGCTGTGGCTTCCATAGCAAAGAAATTGGATGCGGCAGGATACAAGAAATTCAACGCCACAGACAAGATGCCAGAGGTTAAGGCTGGTGATAAGTTCTATGTGACAAAGAATGACTCGTCTATATACGCATTCGAGATAGGGAAGAAGCCCCTTGCTGATGCTGGTTTCCACATGATTTGTGCTCATTGCGACTCTCCAACATTCCGTATCAAGCCTAACGCTGAGATGCTTTGTGAAGGCGGTGTCGTGAAACTTAACACTGAACTCTATGGAGGTGCTATCATGTCCACATGGTTTGACCGTCCATTGAGCCTTGCAGGAAGGGTTATCACCAACTCAGATGATGCACTTCATCCTACTACTCATATAGTACATATCAAACGTCCATTGTTGCAGATACCAAACCTTGCCATCCATTTCAATCGTCAAGTGAATGATGGTGTTGCATTGAGCAAGCAGAAAGATATGCTCCCAGTGCTTGGAATTATCAACAATGCACTTGAAAGCAATAATATCCTTCTCAACATTATTGAGAAGGAAGCAGGCATTGCTGCTAAGTACATCATTGACTTCGACCTCTATCTCTACGACACTACACCAGCAAGTCTTTTCGGCTTGAACAACGAATTCATATCCGCAGGAAGGCTTGATGACCTCAGCATGGTACATGCAGGATTAGAAGCATTGCTTGGTAGTGGTGTCTCTGATACTACAAAGGTACTTGCTATCTTTGATAATGAGGAGACAGGTTCACAGACAAAGCAGGGCGCAGGAAGTCCTTTCCTAAGCAATATACTTCAACGTATAGTACTCAGTCAGGGTGGAACACTTGACGACTATTATCGTGCGGTGGAGAATGCTTTCATGATATCTGCAGACAATGCTCACGCTTGGCATCCTAACTATGCAGAGAAGATGGATCCAACTAATCATCCAAAGATGGGTGGAGGACCTGTCATCAAGTTCAATGCTGCACAGAAGTATGCAAGCGATGCTGTTTCTGCGGCCATCTTTGCAAATATCTGCAACAAGGCAGGCGTTCCATGCCAGAAGTTCGTCAACCATAGTGACGTTGCAGGAGGAAGCACACTTGGCAATATCCTCGCATCTTCACTTCCTGTCAAGGGTGTAGATATGGGTAATCCAATCTGGGCAATGCACTCAGTAAGGGAAACCGGAAATGTGGATGACCACATCTACTGCATCAAGGCATTCACAAAGTTCTATGAAATGTAAGAACCAACTCACCTCCATCCCCTCTCTCACTCTATGTCGAGAGGGGTGACTAATGGACAGAGGACTCAATGACTTACAAACTCACAAACCAAAAAACTTACAAACTTAAAAACTCACAAATGAACATAAAGAACTATATTATGGCATCATTACTCAGTATGGGAGTTGCCAATGGCGTTGCCCAGACAGACAACTTCAAATATACGGATGAGAGATTTGCGGATTTGCAGATGCTCCGCTATAAGGTACATGGATTTGAAGACCTTACTCTCAGACAAAAGATTTTTATCTATCATCTTCAAGAGGCAGCTCTTTGGGGAAGGAATATCTTGTTCGACCAGAATGGTCTCTATAATCTCAAGATAAGAGAGGTGCTTGAGACAATATACACCTCAAGCAAAGTGGATAAAAATACCGATGACTTCAAGGATATGGAGACTTACCTCAAGCGTGTTTGGTTCTCCAATGGTATTCATCATCATTATGGCTGCGAGAAGTTCGTGCCAGGATTCTCAGAGAAATGGTTCAGAGAACAGGTCAAGAATTGTAAAGTTAACATCAAGAGTGCAGAACTTGATGAAATCTGCAAGGCAATCTTTAAGGATGATTACCTCACCAAGCGTGTGAACCTTGCAGAAGGTGTTGACCTTATCAAGACTTCGGCTTGTAACTACTATCAGGGGGTGACACAAGAGGAGGCTGAGGAGTTCTACGCTAAGCAGAAAGCAGAAGGCAACCCATTACATCCGGTAATGTATGGTATGAATAGCACGCTTGTCAAGAAGAATGGTAAGATATATGAGGATAAGTGGAAGATTGGAGGCAAGTATGGTAAATATATCGATAAAATCGTAGAGAACCTCAAACTTGCACGTCCATACGCAGAAGATGAACTACAGAAGCAGGTTATTGATAAACTCATAGAATATTACACAGGTGGTGACCTTAAAACATTCGATGAATACAGTATTCTTTGGGTTAAGAATACTGAACCACTTATTGACTTTGTTAATGGTTTCATCGAGTGTTATGGCGACCCACTTGGCCTCAAGTGCTCATGGGAGAGTATTGTTAACTTCAAAGATCTTGAAGCAACAAAAAGAACAGAAACATTGAGTGCTAATGCCCAGTGGTTCGAAGATCATAGTCCTGTTGACTCTCGTTTTAAGAAAGAAAAGGTAAAAGGTATTACTGCCAAGGTAATCAATGCTGCAATCCTTGCAGGAGATCTTTACCCATCAACAGCCATCGGCATCAACCTTCCTAACTCTGACTGGGTTCGTAAGGAACATGGCTCTAAGAGTGTAACTATCGGTAACCTCACGGATGCTTACAATAAGGCAGCCAAAGGAAATGGAATGCTCGATGAATTCGTATATTCTTCCGTTGAAAAGGACCTGATAGAGAAGTATGGCGATGTGTGTGATGACCTCCATACTGACCTTCATGAGTGTCTTGGTCATGGAAGTGGAAAACTTCTCGATGGAGTGGATAGTGATAGCCTCAAGGCATACGGTTCAACAATTGAAGAAGCACGTGCTGACCTTTTTGCTCTCTACTACCTTCCAGATGCTAAGCTCGTGGAACTCGGACTTACTCCAAATGCTGAGGCTTATAAAGCTTCATACTACAGTCAGATGATGAATGGACTCATGACTCAGCTTGTGCGTATCAATATTGGCAACAATATTGAGGAGGCTCACATGCGTAACAGAGCACTCATTGCACGTTGGGCACTTGACCATGGAAAGAAGGATAATGTCGTTGAAATGGTGAAGAAGAATGGTAAAACATTCGTTAAAATCAACGATTATGTTCGTCTTCGTAATTTGTTCGGTGAGCTGCTTGCAGAAATCCAGCGTATAAAGAGTACTGGTGACTACGAGGGTGCAAAGAACCTTGTTGAAACTTACGGTGTAAAGATTGACCCTGAGCTTCACAAGGAAGTGCTCGACAGATACGCAAAGCTCAATATAGCTCCTTACAAGGGATTCATCAATCCTGTATATGAGGCTGTATGTAATGACAAAGGCGAAATCATCGATGTAAAGGTTACTTACACCGAAGGTTATGCAGAGCAGATGCTTCGCTACTCTAAGAATTATTCTTTTTGATTTTATCGCACCCAAGGTGCGGACGAAGAAAAAACAGATAAAAACAAATAAAAACATGTGAAAACATGTTTTTTGTAAAAGATATCGATTATGTTATATGGTGTTTTGGAAGACAATGAATTGAAGGCAAAATTGAAAAAATACGTCTTTGACATTGTCGGTTGTTGTCAAGAGGTGCATAAAGAGAAAGGACCAGAACTTACAGAAGCTGTGTATTCTGATTGCCTTGAGATTGCATTTAAGGACGCAAACATTGAATATATTAGAGAATATAGTTTTCATCCTACGTTCAGAGGTAAAACCATAAAGAGTAGGCTACAAGTAGATTTCTTTTGCAAAGGAAAAGTTTTTCTTGAATGCAAAGCAATAGAAAGACTAAGTAGTCATGAAAGAATGCAGCTTACCAACTACATGCGGAATGCAGGGATACGTATTGGTATATTGTATAATTTCGCTCCTTTTTTGGATGAATGTGAAAAGTTCTATTACAACCCAGATGATAACACAATAAAATATTTCTAAAATAATATTTTTATCTGTTTTTAATTGTTTTTGCCTGTTTTTTCTTCGTCCGCGCCTAAGGCGCGAAAATGAAACGTGTATGGATATAAAAGAAACAATATTAGACATAAAGAAGGAGCTACGTGCTAATATGAACGGTATTGCGTCGGCTGCCATGAGGCAGTCGGCAGATTACAGAGTCAATTTTGGCGTTGAACTTCCAAGAATACACGATATCGCCAAGGAGTTTGAGGCAAGCCATGAACTGGCACAGGCTCTATGGAATGAGAATGTGCGTGAGTGCAAGATACTTGCCACCATCCTTATGCCTGTGGATAGGTTTGATGAGGAGATATGTGATATATGGGTGGAAGAAATCAAGACTATAGAGATTGCACAGTTCTTCTGCATGAATCTTGTAAACAGGCTGAAGTTCGCGTCTGTAAAGGCTTTCGAGTGGATGGCATCAGACAAGGAAATGGTACAATGTTGTGGTTATCTGACTTTGTGCCATGTTCTTAGACGGGGCGAATTGCAAGACAGAAGTGCAGACGAGTTTCTCGACCAGGCATCGGCTGTGCTTGAACACTTGAAGACTGAAGGTGAAGGTGCGACAAAGCCAACTGTACTTGACACTCAAGTTTTCAAAGCGCTACAGATATTTGCTTCGCAAAGCGAAGTTAATGCTAAAAAGGTCAAAAAAATTGCAGATTATTTGTCATAATGATAGAAAAGTAATAAATTTGTGCGGTTTATGAGTGTGCAATATGGATATTGACAAGAAATTTGAAGGTGCTAAAGCCATTTTGGATGCATATATTGAAAGTCACAAAATGCGTCATACACCAGAGCGTGAGATAGTCCTAAAGGTTGTATTGAATACCACAGGACATCATACTGCTGATGAGATTCAGGCACTAACTCCTGACAATTACAAGATAAACCGTGCAACTGTCTATACAACACTTGACTTGTTTGCGGAAGTAGGACTTGTGTACTGCCACCCAATGTTGAAGGGAGCAGCACTATATGAGAATGCCTATAAGGTAGAACCTCATAGCCATTATATATGCACAGACTGTCGTGAGATACACGACCTTTACGACACAAGCATCACAAATGTAGCTATGCAGGCAAAGACTCCACGATTTACCAAGGAACGAAGCAGCACATACATCTTTGGCGTGTGTACCAAGTGTAGGGCAAAGAAGGCACGCTGGGAGAAAGCAAGGCAGAAACTTGCGATGCTCTCGGCTGCTGCAAGCGAGTTGGGAAAGGCTAAGTAAGCGTTCCTGTGTTTACTCAGATTAGAAAGTTAAATCAAAAACATATAAACAATGAAAGTAGATGTTCTTTTGGGTCTCCAGTGGGGAGACGAAGGTAAGGGTAAGGTTGTAGATGTACTTACTCCTCGCTACGATGTAGTCGCTCGTTTTCAAGGAGGTCCTAATGCTGGACACACACTCGAATTTGAAGGACAGAAGTATGTTCTTCGTTCCATTCCATCGGGAATTTTCCAGGGTGACAAGGTTAATATTATCGGTAATGGCGTAGTTCTCGCTCCAGACCTCTTCATGGATGAGGCAAAGGATCTTGAGAAGTCAGGACACGAACTCAAGAGTCGTCTCCACATTTCAAAGAAAGCTCACCTAATAATGCCAACTCACCGTATTCTTGATGCTGCTTACGAAGCACAGAAGGGTAAGAATAAGGTAGGCACAACTGGTAAGGGCATCGGTCCTACATACGCTGACAAGACAAGCCGTAATGGACTTCGTGTGGGTGACATCCTTGAGAACTTCGAAGAAAAATATGCTGCAGCAAAAGCACGTCATGAGGCAATCCTCAAGTCGCTCAACTATACAGATTATGACATCACAGAGGTAGAGAAGAAGTGGATGGAAGGTATCGAATACCTCCGTCAGTTCCCTATCGTGGATTCTGAGCACGAGATTAACAACCTCCTCAAGCAGGACAAGTCTGTTCTCTGTGAGGGTGCTCAGGGTACAATGCTCGACATAGACTTCGGTTCATATCCATTCGTTACATCATCTAACACTATCTGTGCTGGTGCATGTATCGGTCTCGGTGTAGGACCAAACAAGATTGGTGATGTGTTCGGTATCATCAAGGCATATTGTACTCGTGTAGGTGCAGGCCCATTCCCAACAGAGCTCTTCGATGAGACAGGTGCAACAATCCGTGCTATCGGTCATGAGTACGGTGCTGTAACAGGTCGTGAGCGCCGTTGTGGTTGGATTGACCTCGTAGCCCTCAAGTATGCTATCATGGTAAGTGGTGTAACTAAGCTCATCATGATGAAGAGCGATGTTCTCGATGGATTCGACACAATCAAGGCTTGTACTGCTTACAAGCTCAAGGATGGTAGTGTCATTGACTACTTCCCATACGAGATTGATGACGTAGAACCTGTATATGTAGAGATGCCAGGATGGAAGACTGACCTCACAAAGATGACTTCAGAGGCTCAGTTCCCACAGGCATTCAAGGATTACATTGCATTCCTCGAGAAAGAGCTTGAGACTCCAATCGCTATTGTCAGCGTAGGTCCTGACCGTGAGCAGACAATCGAGAGACAGTAAAACATGTGTTTTACATGAGTTAACAATTAACAGTTAACAGTTAAAAGTTGAGTTGAGAAGTCTGGAGTTCTTGCAAACAACATAGGATACAAGTGATTTCCAACTTTTAACTTTTAATTTTTAACTTTTAACTCTTGCATCACGAAGGATGAGTGATGCAAGTTGATGTAAACTATGTGTTCCACTCTTTGTGGAAACGATGAATATAAAAAGAGTTCAAGAGGTATTCTTGAACTCTTTTTTGTTTTTTATGGATATAATCTTGGGCAAATAATATGTTTTTCTTATATTTGCAGCTGTCGAAAGCATATTCGAGAGAATACTGTAAATCGGGCGTGGCTTCGCTATGACTCCGCTATGCCTTCGCTATGAGTCCGCTATGAGTCCGCTATTTAGCAGAGAAATAGCAGAGAAATAGCGGACATCGAGCAGAGGAACAGCGGAACTACAGCGGAGAATCGACGGATGTTCTCAGGAGAAAATTCTATCAATAAATCGAAATGTTAACGAACAATAATACGGATATGAATATATACTACAGATTAATAGCATTGATATCTCTTTGCATTGTTTATTCAGGTAACATTCATGCACAGTTTGATGATGGCGTTTACTATATATTAAACACCAGTACGGATATGTACTTGGGAAGTACTGGCTTCAATGGAGCGAAGGCAATACTTATCAAGCATGGACATCCTTTTGTGTTTACGAGACAAGCAGATATTGTCCAGACACAGAGCGATGATATCGAAGGTGAAGAGGCTGGTGGTGAGGCAGGATTAGAGTCTGAGACAAAGCCTCACTATAAGTATGTCATTGATTCGCATATATTCAGTAGCGAAACCAATCACTATTTGGGTAGCCATTATCGGCTTGATGAGGAATCAGTACTATGGAGTATTGAGGAATCAACTGATGGTAACTATGTCATCACCTGTGATGGACATAATTATCTTGCTTGTGATGGTGCATCAACGACTGTCACAACAATAACCAATGCTACAAACCGTAGGGCACACTGGAAGATAATTAAGGAAGAAGACCGTGTCAATGCATTCAAACCAGAGGATGATGCCACATTCCTTATCCGCAATGCGGATTTCTGCTTTAATTTCGGACCAGGTTATCAAGAATCATTTTGGGTGATCAATAGCGCAAGTGATGCAAGGAGTGTCACTCTATCTGGTGGTAGTAACATGAGTCCGTGTGGTATTGCTAATCATACAACATTTGACGTCAGTCAGGATGTTGAAGGCATACCTTGTGGAACATACGCATTACAGGCGCAATGCTTCTATCGTCTTGATGGCACACGCACATCATACATTCCAGAACTATATCTTGATGATGAGTCTGAGTTGTTCCATCTGGGTTCACAGAAGGAGGCTAATGATGGCGATGCAAGTAAGTCGTTCGGTCTTAACCTATATGATGTCAAAGGATTGAAGACAACCACATACTGCGGTAAGATAGTTGTTGGTACACGACTTGAGAGATCTGAAAAGTTGAGAAGCTACTGGGATAACTTTACTCTGAAATACCTTGGTGACCTCGACCTCGATGGTTATAAAAAAGCATACGTCGAGTCTATCCGTGAAACGGAGTTGACACTTGGTAAGGATATGAATAAGGCTATCAAGGACAGTATTGAGGTTGTGTTACAGTTCAAAGATACAGTCAATATGACAATAGAGTCAATAAAGCCATACATCAATATACTTAATAAGATTAGGGCTGAAGGTAACAAGTCGGCAAGATACTATGCCAAGGTCATGGAAGCATACGATAGATATGCGACTCTTGATGAAGGTGGACAGGAAATATATAAAGAACTTGCTGCCGACATTATGGAAAGTTATGATAATGGCTTAATTACTAATGGTAAGAAGGAAATTGCTGCACTCGACTCTATATATCTTATAGCTCTCAAGTCGCAGATTACTCCAGGAACGGATATGACAGCTGCCATTGTCAATCCAGAAGTTAATGGAGATACGGGATGGACTTGCGACAAACCTTATGGCGGTAATGGACCTATGCTTAATGATGTGTCCTTTGAGTACTGGGCAGGTAGTAGTATTAAGTTGGAGAACAGATCATTCAACTATCGTCAAACAATAGCTGGTCTTCAGAATGGAAGATATACAGTATCTTGCATGGCTTACAATTCCAAGAGTTCTAATGATACAGAGTTTTATCCGTCTTGTGGCCTTTATGCTTTCAATGGCCAGGATACAGTCAAGGTTGTGATAGAAACTGAAGGAAGCAAATTGCAGGAATATACTACTCCTGAGATTGAGGCGATAGACAATACTCTTACTATTGGTGTAAGGAACTTCACGACCATGCCAGCACGTTGGTTTGTGGCAGACGACTTCCGTCTTACGCTTGTAAGTCCAGACCCAGCACTTGGAATAGATGATGCAGCTTGTGACGATACCGTTATTGTTGGTATATACTCTATGGATGGAATTCGTCGAAATGAGCTACAGCATGGCGTCAATATTGTCAGGTACCGTGGTGGTAAGGTTAAGAAAGTAATAAAGTAGGATAATTAATGCTCATTTAACAGATGTTTAACAACTGTTAAACGTAATGGCTATTTAATAGAAAAAAAGCTACTGCGGAATAATGACTTTAATACTGCGCAGTATTAAAGTCATTATTCCGCAGTATGGTTTTAAAGTGATTCTGTTAGTTCATGTTGGATTGAAAAAAGTTTGTTACAAAGTGAACAAAAAGTGAATAAATGTCTTCAAGACACTGAAAAATGAGTTTTCTGTGTTTTTATTGCTTTAAAAACATTCATTTTTATCTATTTCTTGTTAATTATCTTGGAGATTACTATTCCTTTTTTTACTTTTGCACAGTAAAGTCAGACTAAAACACAATCCATTTTGAACTAACCTAACATGAAAACAGGTATTCAAATGAATTGAACGGCTAACATTTACCAAGGTTCCAATTTCCAAAATTTATGTAACAATCTCTACCATGAGTACTTGTTCCAAAACCATGGATATAACAGAACCTCAAATCATGAAATAATTTTTTTACTAACTTTATTATTAATTTTAAAACAAAATCAAAAAATGAAGAAGTTTACTCTTTTTCTATTGACTATGGTTCTTTCTGTAGTCGGTGCTATTTCTTCGTTTGCAGGTGAGAAGCCAGTACCTACGTTCTCAGAACTGAATACGGATGGTACTGTTGCGCAGTATCTCTACAACGTTGAATTTGATGGCTTCCTTGTTGGAGCTAACGATTGGGGCACACGTGCTTCAGTTGACCCAACAAAAGCGCTTAAAGTAACAATCAGCGCTGTTGATGGTGGTACTTTCAAAATTGGTGAAATGAGTCCAGATAATGCCGATGGTGTATGGATTGATGGAGCAAGAGAAGGTAACGACAAGTTTACAATCACATTAGGCGAAAACAAGACATTCACTATTGGATGTACTAAGTTCGCAGACACATACCTTACATGGGGTGGTGATCCAGCTGATACAAAATTGAATTTTACTGCTACTGCTACAAACGGAACTTGGGCAGCTGTAAGCGAAAGTGACTATGCTGATTACATTGCTGCTTTGAAGAAATATAAGCAAGAGGAGAATGGTATTATTCGCGTAAAGGCAGATACAGAGTTCACTGGTGAAGTTGCAGAACTTGACGGAAAGACTCTTGTTCTTGTTGATGCTGAATCAAGCGACAAACTTCTTTGCAATATAGGTGACAATCAGGATATGGTTGCCACAAGTCTTTCTGAGCTCGAAGGTACAGAATTTATCTATACTAAGTTCGCTAAGGCTGATGTTGAGGTTGAAGGCGTTGAAGGTGATATCTTCACAATGCAGATGCTCAACAAGGATGGCGCAAACTTCTCTAAGTGGGGCACAGATGGATATGTAAACTTCCAGCCAGAGGGTCAGAATGTTGTATTTGCACTTGGTCTTGACAAGGACGGTTCTCGCATTTGGGGACAGGATGGTCCAAACCTCGGTCTTTGGACAGTCGAAAAGACAGAAAACGGCTATGTAATCAAGAATGTTGGACGTAATAATTACTTCAACCACTCAGCAGCTGTTACAACAACAGCAGAGCCTGTTTACTTCAAGTTCTATGCTGAGACTGAGTTCTACAAGCCTACAACTCCAGACCCAGAGCCAAAGCAGCTTACTGCTGGTGATTACTTCATCATCAATGCTGAGTCAGGCAAGTTCCTTAATGGTAACAACGCTTGGGGAACAAAGGCATCTGTAACTGAGGCTGCTCAGCTTATGACTATTGCTGTTCTTGAGGATGGTACATACACTATTGATTCACATATCTCAAATGGTGGAGCCAACCACTTCGTCAACGCAGGTGAAAACTTGTTCGTAGATGGTGCTGCTTCTGCACAGACAATTGCAGAAATCAGCGATGGTATATTCTCTATCAAGGATGTTAATGGTAAGTTCCTTGCTGCTGACGCAGAGGGTATCGTAAACTTCAATGCTGAGGATGCAACAAGTGCTGCTGCTCAGTGGAAGATTGTTACAAAGGATGAGCTCTTGGCTACATTTGAAAATGCAAGCGAAGAGAACCCAGTAAATGCTAACTTCCTTATCAGCGATGCTAACTTCGGTCGTAACAATACTTACAACTCTGCATGGCAGGGTGACAAGCCAGCATTTGGTGGTGTAAACTATAGCAAGGGTGAATTTACACCTGCTGGTCAGATTGCTGAAGTATGGGGTGGTAATGTAAAGAAAGCTACTGATTACTATCAGGAAATTGAAGTTCCAAACGGTATTTACACTCTTACTGTTCAGGGATTCTATCGCTACAACAACACAGATGAAAATACTAACGATGTAGCACAGACTGCACATGCTGATGGTACAGAGGTAATCTACTCTAAGCTTTATGCTAACAGCGATACAGTTAGCCTCAAGAGTCTCTTTGATGACGAGGTTGTTGCTGCTGCAGAGGCTGATGAAACTGTAAAGGTTCCATTTAACTTGACAGAGGCTGGTAACGCATTTGCAAAGGGATTCTATGTTAACACAGTTAAGGTGGCTGTTAAGACTGGTGTTCTTAAGTTTGGTGTTACTAAGACTGAGCACATCGGTACAGACTGGACAGTATGGGATAACTTCCGTCTTACTTACATTGGTAAGTTGGATGAGCCAGTTCCAGCTATTGACGAGGCTATCGCTAAGCTTGATCTTGCTCTCAAGGCTGCAAACGAGAAGCTTGCTTCTTACGCTGCTGGTGACGCTCTCTTCCAGTATTCAGAGGCTGAGCTTGCTCCACTTGCTAACGCTATCGCTGCTGCTAACGAGGCTAAGGCTGCTGAGGATGCAACAGAAGAGTCAGTCAATAATGCAAGAACAGCTCTCAATGAAGCTGTAGAGGCATTTGCACCTAAGGCTAACGCTCCTAAGGAGGGTCAGGCATATATCCTTTCTCTTACTACAGCTGATAACAACCAGCTTTCTGTATCTGCAGACGGTATCAAGATTGAAGCAGAGGGTACTCCTGTTTACTTCGTAGCTCAGGAAAACGGCTATGCTATCTCTAATGGTACAGAGTATGTAAACTACGAGGGTAGCAACAATTGGACAATGACAGCTTCTGCTGAGGCTTATGGTTGGACAATCGCTCTTGCTGACGGTGGTTACTCTATCACTGGTAAGAATGGTCTCCTCGGAACTAATGCTAATGAAACAGCTGCAGGCTCACCTTGCTACGGTGACAAGAAGACTTCAAACGGTAACTATATCTGGGCTATCGCTGAGTATGTTGCTCCAGAGCCAGTTAATACACACGAGAACGACCTCCGTCTCCCACTTACTGGTGGTAGTGGTGAAGGCACAGAACTTGCTATCGAGGTTCTTGAATCAAACGAAGATGGTCAGCCACTTTCTGCTAAGTACACTATTACAAATGGTACTTGGGGTAACAACGCTTCACATCTTAGCATCTTCAAGTACAATCTCACTCCTGACATGATTAAGGGCTACAAGAGCGTTATTGTTGAATTCGCAGAGGCTCTTCCTGTAAGTGAGGGTAATCCGGAATACAACTTCATCCCATGCGGTTTCGTATGTCCAGAGGGTTGGGTTGATCTTGATGGTAAGGATGTATTTGAATTGGAATTCACAGACAAGCAGAAGACTGAAGGTATTGCAGACTTCTCTATCTTCTTCAATGCTAACGGAGATGTTAAGAACGCAACATTCACAATCAAGGGTCTCTGGCTCGTTAAGGATGCAACTGAGCAGCCAGATGCAATTGATACTGTAGAGGCTTCAGAGAATGCTACTTCTGTTAAGAAGATGATGGTTGACGGTAAGATTGTCATCGTTAAGGGTGGTAAGACTTACAACGTTGCAGGTTCACTCATTAAGTAATGTAAATTCTTTACAAAACCTTAAATAATTGAAAAGGTGTGGTAGCAGAAATGCTCCACACCTTTTCTCTTTCCTGTACGTTGGGGAACGTACTGCCAGTACGTAAGCGACGTACTACGAAGTACCTGTAGTCTGTGTTATATTATAGTTTGAGTCCTTCGAGTAAGTGGATATAAAGACTGATAGCATCGCTAATCTCACTAATCTTGATGTATTCGTCTGCCGTGTGGGAGCGTGAGCTTTGTCCCGGACCAAGCTTGAGACTTGGGAAACGCATGAGTGCTTGATCACTTAGGGTAGGAGAGCCGAAAGGAACGAGTCCTGCTGCTATGCATCGCTGTACGAAAGGATGATCAATGTCTATGCGTGAAGAACTGAGACGGAAACTGCGTGCCTTGAGCTCAGACTTCAAGTGCTGCTGGAAGAATTCAAATATCTCCTCATTTGTGTAACACTCGTTGCTTCTCACGTCAATGGTGAATGTACATTGGTCTGGAATAACATTGTGTTGTGTTCCAGCATTGACAATAGTGACGGTATTCTTGACAGGACCTAATAAGTCTGTCTGCTTTGGGAATACCCATTCTGACAACCACTTTATATCCTCAATGGCATGGTAGATGGCATTGTCACCTTCGTTGCGTGCGGCATGACCTGCCTTGCCATGAGCCACAGCATCAATGACCATAAGCCCTTTTTCTGCTATGGCTGGTTGCATACCAGTAGGCTCACCCACGATGGCAAAGTCAATCTTTGGAAGCAATGGCAATACGCTTTCTATACCATTCTTGCCAGATACTTCCTCCTCGCATGATGCGAGATAGATGATGTTCAATGAAGAATGAAGACTGAAGAGTGAAGAATCTTTTGTGCAATAGAAGAGAAACACCTGCATAAGTGATACAAGTCCGCCGCCACAGTCGTTAGAACCAAGACCATACAAGGTGTCGTCCTCAACGGTTGGTGTGAATGGATCGTGTTGCCATCCAGCTACAGGCTTGACGGTGTCTATATGTGCGTTAAGCAGTATGGTTGGCTTCGATGCGTCATGGTCGTTAGCTATGCACCACACGTTGTTGCCGTGGCGATTGACGGTAAACACATTGCCAAGTGCTTCATTGCTTGCGTTCAATTCGGCAAAGAGTATGTCGGCAGCCTTAGCCTCGTCGCGGCTAATGCTTGGAGTCGAAATAAGTCTTTTCAACAGCTCAACGGCTGAATTCGTCATGTTGTTAGTGTTCATTGTCATGTTTGTTATATGCAAATTCGAGATGTATGACTTATTTTTTCTCCCACGGAGCACACGGAGTACACTGAGTTTTTCTTTTTTTTGAGCACACAAAGGTCGCAATTGCTCCAAAGAGTACACGGAGATAGACCCTCTCCGCCCTTCGGACACCTCTTTGACCTCCGTCGAGCAGAGCACTGCTCTCCCCTCATTTCGGGACAGAGAGACATTTAGTCTCTCTTCTGCGCCCTCATTCGCCTCTATGGGGAGGATGTTAGTTTGATTGCTCGTTATTTTATCGTTCAGAGTAATTTACTCCCTCCCCATAGAGGGGGAGGGCTGGGGAGAGGGTCTTCTCTGTGTACTCCATGGAGCACGAGCGACCTCTGAGAACTCTGGATAAATCAGCGGATTAAGTGTAAGACTCTGTGCTCTCCGTGTGCTCCGTGGGAAAAAATAAAATCAAAAGCTTATCCCGAACTGACGTTTTTATATATTTTTAAGCACCAAAGTTACAACTTTTTGATTAGAAACTCGTAACTTTGCACGAAATTGAACGAAAGAAGCTATAACTTAGCTAACTTCATATCAAGAAAAAGAATAACAATAAACAATAATATAATGGCACAGGAAGACATCTTCAAGAAAGTGGTTAGCCACTGTAAGGAGTACGGTTTCGTATTCCCATCATCTGAGATTTATGACGGTCTCGGAGCTGTTTATGACTACGGTCAGAACGGTGTAGAACTTAAGAACAACATCAAGCAGTACTGGTGGCAGTACATGGTTCTCCTTCACGAGAACATCGTCGGTATTGACTCTGCCATCTTCATGCACCCAACTATATGGAAGGCTTCAGGTCACGTTGATGCATTCAATGACCCACTCATTGACAACCGTGACTCTAAGAAGCGTTATCGTGCTGATGTCCTCATTGAGGAGCAGATTGCAAAGTACGAGGAGAAGATTGAGAAGGAAGTAGCAAAGGCAAAGAAGCGTTTCGGCGACAAGTTTGACGAGGCTCAGTATCGTGCAACATCAGAGCATGTACTCGAGAATCAGGCAAAGCGTGATGCTCTTGAGAAGCGTTATCAGACTGTGATGAACGCACCAGGCGGCATCGACCTTGAAGGCATGAAGCAGATTATCATTGATGAGGAAATCGCTTGTCCTATCTCTGGTACTCGTAACTGGACAGACGTTCGCCAGTTCAACCTCATGTTCAAGACTGAGATGGGTGCAGCTGCCGAAGGTGCAAGCACAATCTACCTCCGTCCAGAGACAGCACAGGGTATCTTCGTTAACTACCTCAACGTACAGAAGACTGGTCGTATGAAGCTTCCATTCGGTATTGCCCAGATTGGTAAGGCATTCCGTAACGAAATCGTAGCACGTCAGTTCATCTTCCGTATGCGTGAGTTTGAGCAGATGGAGATGCAGTTCTTCGTTAAGCCAGGAACAGAGTTGCAGTGGTTCGAGGAGTGGAAGAAGCGTCGTATGGCATGGCATCAGGCTCTCGGATTCGGAAGCGAGAACTACCGTTTCCATGACCACGACAAGCTTGCTCACTATGCTAACGCTGCTACAGACATTGAGTTTAAGATGCCATTCGGCTTCAAGGAGGTAGAGGGTATTCACTCTCGTACTAACTTCGACCTTTCTCAGCACGCTAAGTACTCAGGCAAGAAGATTGAGTACTTCGACCCAGAAGACAATACAAGCTACACTCCATACGTTATCGAGACATCTATTGGTGTTGACCGTATGTTCCTCTCTGTCATCTGCCATAGCTATGACGAGGAGAAGCTCGAAGGCGGTGACACTCGTACTGTCCTCCACCTCCCTGCAGCACTTGCACCAGTCAAGCTCGCTGTATTCCCACTCACAAAGAAGGACGGACTTCCAGAGAAGGCACGCGAGATTATCGATGACCTCAAGTTCCACTTCAACTGCAAGTACGAGGAGAAAGACCAGATTGGTAAGCGTTATCGTCGTCAGGATGCTATCGGTACTCCATTCTGTGTAACAGTAGATAACCAGACTCTCGAGGACAACACAGTAACACTCCGTTACCGTGACACAATGGAGCAGAAGCGTGTTGCTATCTCTGAACTCCGTGGCATCATCGAGGATCAGGTATCAATCACAAGCCTTCTTAAGGGACTCAAGTAAGTCCCTTAAGAATTAAAAGTTAAGAATTAAAAGTTAAAAGTTGAGTTTTTAAGTTTGTAAGTTTTTTAGTTCTTGTGATGTTGGACTTCTTAACTTTGAGCATTATCAATAAACGGACTTGCGTCTTAACTTCTCACTTCATAACTTCTAAGAAAAAACATCTAACAATGAAACAGATATTCAACATACTTACAATATTGACACTTTGTACCTCAGCATTTACTTTTGTTTCTTGTCAGGAGACAGATGCTGCAAGCGACTATGACAACTGGGAAGAGCGTAATCAGGCTTTTGTCGATTCCATTGCAAGGGTTTGTGCAGCAAATGAGGATGGCAAATGGGTCAAGTTCTGTGCATTTAATCTTGACCCTGAGGTCGAGAAAGTGAACGTGAATAACAATCATTATATCTATGTACACAAGAATGTTGATGGCACTGGTTCATATCGTCCACAGTATAAAGATATCGTAAGAGTACACTATCTTGGTCATCTGATTCCATCAGATACGTACAAGAATGGTTATATTTTCGATAAGTCATACAATGGATACACTCTAAACGAGAAGATAGATGTACCAAGATTGTATAGTGTGGGTAGCATGACAATAGGAATATCTACTGCCATAATGCAGATGGTTGAGGGGGATGACTGGACTGTGTATATACCGTATGAACTTGGGTTCGGTACAGAGGATTGTAATATCGTTCAAGGATACTCTCTACAGTACCCTAATGTTCCTTCCAGTTCTGTTGAAAAGAAATATTCATCTGTTCATGGTTGTTCTACGCTTATCTATAATTTTAAGTTTGCTAAGGTGTATAAGTATGGCGTAGATACCGATTATACGTGGTACTGAGTTTTTTAGTTGATACGTATAAATGCTAATATTTACAATTCTTATAATAAGAGAAATTATTTTTAATCATTAATAGGCAATCATTGTTATGATAAGTAACAAAGAATTGCCTTTTTTCTTGTGTTATGATGTTTTTTGTCTATTTCCTTGTCTTCTTTTCTTTTTTTTTCTATCTTTGCAAAAGAAATCAATGCAAGCCCTATTAAGTGAGGTCTTAACTAACTTTCATTTTGATAGCAATGCAAGATTTTAATACACCTATTCTTTTTGAGTAATTTTACAAATAAGAACTGTTGTGTTATATTTATTAACTATTAAATTATTTTTATGTTTAAATTTAAATTTTTATTCTTATCATTGTCTATAATGACATTGATATTTTCATGTAGTAATGAATCTGATTTGACTTCGATTGAAGAAGAGATTCCAACTGACGAAAAGGTAATTATCAACTACAAAGGTCAGGTCTATGAGGTTACAACTGCAGATTTTGAAGACCCTATGTTTTCTGTACAGAATCCTGTTTTCTATTCTGTTTTCAAAAAAGAACTTGAGGATAAGCAGTATGCTATGGAAGAAAATGAAGATGGTAGTGTTAGTATTTATGACTCTGTGGAGGAATTAATGGAATCAAAGGGCTTAGAAGTTCCAGAATCATCTCACATGACTAGAGGTACTTATATGTCACAACCTGAATTGGTGGGTGCTGCAGCTGTAACTTTATGGGATGATACTGGATATTCTGACAGAAATTATACTTTTCAAACAAATGATTATTTTGAGTTACCAAATCTTAAGAGCTTTTATTATTACTTTGCACCTTATAGAGGTTTTCATGCTTTTAATGATAAAACGTCTGCTTTAAAGGTATATGATAGGCGTGGAGAAGGTTGTATGGACAAAAGGGTAGTATTCTTGGGATATAAAGATACAGATTTTCGTGGAAGTGTTTTGACTTGTGTGGTAGATTATCCAATACAAATACCTACAATTTCTACTAGAAGAGATTGCAAAGAGGTTCGTATTCATTCACATAGAAGACTAAAGAGCATTGGATGGAATGATAAGATAAGTTCAATAAAGTTGTTTATAGCTAAAGCGGAAGATTATCCTATCGATCATGATTAATCCAATATGTTGATTCGAATTAAAATAATAAATCATTTATGCTTTTTTCTTATGTTAATTCATCGAAATCTGAATGTAAAAAAGGAAAAGTGAATAGTTGTTATTAATACGCTGATTTATTATTTTATATATTGCAATATTTATCGTTGCGCGTCAATCACCTTAAAGTCCTCGACTTTGTGGCGATTGACGCGCAACTTTTAATTCATAGTTCTCAACTTCTGCGTTATTGTTGCGCAACATTGGCGCAAAAGTTCTCAACCTTGAAATTTGTGGTGGTTATAAACGAAAATTTATAAAATTAAAGAAAATTTTTGCATCTTAATGCACATCATAATAATATTTTTTAGACACGAATTATCATTAATAAAACGCGAATAACCATTAATTTTTTTGTGATTATTCGTGAATAATTGGTGATAATTCGTGTCTCTAAACATAGAAAGAAAATTTTCTTTAATTTTCTAAATTTTCGTTCTTAAATAAGCTCGTTTAACAGCTATTAAACATCTGTTAAATGGATGTTAAAAGTTTCTCCGTTGAAAGTGATAGTTTGAGGAAGGTATTCACAGTATAGCTCATCAAGAATGTATAGACGGAAACGGACGGTCTTTCCGTAGTCGTCTTGATTGCCACATACACGGAACTGTACGATTGACCTACCGAGGTAATCCTTCATTGTTCCTTCTCCACGACATTCTCCGTCTATGTATGCTGCTATACGCATCCTTGATGCGTCAAATGGCTTTCCTCCAATCTCTATAGTTGCATATACAATCGTTTCGTCAGGGAAGTCATACTGTGGTGTTGTCCATCGTGGCATGACACACACATAGCATGAATCTATGAGGCTATGGTATGATGAATATGCCTTGACGTACGTCTCTCCTGTCTTGGTGGCAATGATATTGTTGTCTTTGATAGAGAGGATAGTACTTGTTGTTTTCCAGAATACATTGGCATCCGGCAATACAGGTGTATATATAGGAGATAAAGAGAACGTGTCGCCCTCCATGATATAGACGGTATCACGATTAAGGTGCATTGCATATCCGTTCTCTTCAATCTCGTCAAAATCGTAATCTACGAGACCGCAAGAGGTGATGACAATGCTTATCATTGTCATCATCCCAAGGACTGATATGTAATGCTTCAATTTGTTCATCTTGTTTTGTGAATCTCTTAATATATTTTCTTCATCAGTTTATCTGCAAGATATTCCGTCTTCTGTATTGATGAGTAGTGGACCTGAGCATTGCGAGCCGCAGTCTTTGCCTTGCTGACAGCCTCTACACATTCAGCATGTAAGATATCGAAACTTGTACCATTGTGTGGTTCTCTGTCCTTACTTGGCAGACGTTCCAGTCGCTGAAGGGTGAGATATGCTGCTTTGTATTGGATAGCAGCTATGTCCGAAGCCTCTTCTGCATCCCTTAGATACCTCTTGATATTGGCTTGTCCGTTCTTGGTGCTATCTGTTATTCCAGCTTTCTTTGCCGCAGCATGACTCATGTTACGAATCTGTGCAATGTTGTTGCGTATGTCGCGGAGACAAAGCCTTGATATGGAATCGCACTCTTTGGTGCGGGCTTCCATCATTAGTACTGTCTCCGTACAGTCCATTATCTTCTGTATATGGTCATCAATGGAAAGGGTGTCGTCATCATCCTCTTCATATATTCCATCTGTAAAAGCAAGAAGTTCCTTGTCTTGGAGTGTATCGGACGGTTCTACCGAGCGAAGATGTGTCGGTACAATCCTAAATGGTCGTATATCACTCTTGCCACGGTTTTCTACAAGTACATAGTCGAGTGTTCCCATAGTCCTTGACTCGGCTGTAACTTGAGCAGCGTATAACTTGGTTGGCGACATACGTTTGAGAACGTAATCGGATGGTATTACACATACTGGCGACATGAGGTTACGGATGTGATACACGGCAGGATTATTATCCATTGCATGGTCTATCGGTTGTCCTGGTAGTACTTCAACAACTTTCAGAGAGTATGTGTAGCGTACATTGACAGGATTGGACAGGATAATTGATTCTGTCCACGAGAACATTGCATTTAGCGGATCAACCTCAGCATGGTGACTCTGTGTTGCAGAATTAATGACTGGTGCAATCAACTGTGGAGCCTTGGCGAGGTAGCTTACGGAAAAAGTAGCCGTACTGCTGACTGGGTTACTTACCATGACAGGACTTGCATACTTCGGATTATGCCACTTGTAGGCAGCAACAGTCATCTGATACATACCTTCAGGAAGTAGTCCGAATGAGCCACCACTATAACCGCTCATAAGACGGCTGGATACTTTTATATTCTTTGATGACAGATGTCCGAACTGATGTTTAAGGTCTGCCATTGTTATGTGCAACGTACGCAGAGGTGCTATGGTTATCGGCATCTTTGGTTGTATGTCGGCAGGAGTGGCGAGTACGCTTATCCTCTCTGGGTAGTTGCAGTCTATGTTCATCGCCAGATATACGTTCTGTATCTCTGATGTCGTGTTCGTAATGCTTATGTTGAAGTATTTACCAGGGTTGTCAATATACATCAATGCCTGGGGTGGTAACACTTGTTGTATTGGTACAACTGTTACCATCACGTCTTGTGCAAGCATCTTGATGATGTAAAGCATTGCAAATAGTGATATTGCCAATCTGCGTGTCATATTAATTGCTTTGTCTTTATTCTTATTGTTTTATTTTGCAATACTGAAAGTGTAAGCGTAGTTGAGACTCACTGTTAAGTCTGTTCCCTTGAAGTCGGTTCCTGCTAATACAGAGTTTACGTCAGTATATTTGTTCAGTCCCATACTTGCAGAGAATAGATGTACCTTGTTGAGTGTGTAACTTGCTGACAGTTCCAAGCCTAAGGAGAAGCTGTTGTCACCATTGGTTATTCTGTTATTGCATACGGATAATGTTGCCGAAGCATCAAGCTTGCTATCGCTGAGGAAAGAACGGTTAGCTGTGACGGAACATATATCGCTTGTGTATTCCGTTGAATAGCCTCGTGTATTCTGATGACTATATGCTCCTGTAAAGTTCATGGCAAGTGCATCAACATCTACTCCATACGAACAACCTGCTGCAAGAGTCTTGACATCGCTTTCGCCTACTGTTATTCGGTTTAGATTGTTGTTCTCTGTATAGTTGAGTGATAGTCCTATGTTATGTTCAAGCCCTGTGGTCTCAAAGCAGTATGATGGCATAAGACTATAACTCATCATACGGCGGTGTATCCTTTGTTCATCATTTATTGCTATTGCTCCGTCTTTCTGGTTCTGTACGTAGCCGTTGAAGAGTGCACTGAGGTTGATATGGTCTGTCAAGCGACTTGATGCACACACATTATATATATAGCTATACGTCGTGTATAGTTGTTCGCCTGATACATTGTCCGACTGTCGTGCTATGGAACCAGAAAGAGCAACCTTGTTGAAGAGAAAAGAACTGGCAGTAAGTCCAAGACTCTCGTAGTTGTTCATCATGTAGTATGTGCCGAGTGACGTATAGTCTGGTTGTACTATCCTGTAACAGAGCGAAGCGTTGACGTAAGGTAGGTGTACGTTAGCACTTATATCACCTGCAAACCGTGAGAGGGTACTGTAACGTGTGTCAAATACATTGTCAAATGTTGTTGTGGTATTCAATTCATCAGCTTCCGTATCCGTTGAGAATGCAGATGTGGCAAGGTTGGTCGAGACAGACAGCCAGTCATACACATTATATCCTGCTTTGATACCAAGTACGAGACTTTCCTGAGGTTTAATGGTACTGTGATAGATATCGCCGAGAGAGCTGAGACAGTCGTATGCACGTAATAGATACACGTCGGCATAATACTTTTTGCCGTCAGTGTAGCCAGCCTTGAATCCCCATCCCATACGTTTGTACTGAGGAGAGCGTGCATGAGGGTCTGTAGGGTCATCATTGACAGCATTGCGAAGCTTTCCATAGAAGAATCCTCCATGCCAGTTGGTGTCCTTGTATTCCAGTCCTACACCATTGAAGGACATATTCATCATGTAGCTATTGAATTCCATAGATGACAGTCCTATGAATCCTTGCCATTTTCCATACGATGGAGAGAGACTGAAAGCTACGCTCGGATGGTCAAAGTCAAGAGTACTATTGGTGTAATAAAAAGAGAAAGGCATATTCACACCATACAGATTGATATTGCCATAGGCATACATGGCATTACTCATAGGTGACGAGAAACCGTCACCTGATGAGGAATACCTGTATGTGTTCTGCGACCCCACCGCTCCTGTTATCATCAGTGGCGATGCCTTGGATATCTGAGATATGTTCTGCGAACTTGCACATACACAGGTACCAAAGGATAGAGCCAGTAATGTCAATCTGTTCATTTGAATGGATAGATGTTATGCCTTGCCTTTTGTCTTATGTCGGAGAGTTAACTTTACTTCTTTATTTTCCTTACACCATTATTATATTTGACAACATATACACCATGAGTCATGCTATTGACCTTACGTCCTGTTATGTCATGAATCTCTATGGTGTCAGTTCCCTTTGTGTTAGCAAAAGAAACACCAGTTGTAACCTCGTCACTGGTTAAGTGGACTGGGTTGCTCAATGAACCTGCCATGTTGGAGTATTTGAGTGACTCGTTTAGGTCTGTTAATTCTCCAGTCTGCTTATTGTATAACTTGAATTTGACGTTTTCTCCGGATTTGCCAGCAACATTCACGAACATATTGCCTGACTCAGATGCACTACCTTCGCCACGACACTCGTCGCCAACAAATGCACCTATGCTATAGTTCTCTGGATTGTCGATACCATCAAGTGAAGCTACTATGGCCATGTTATCAGCAAATCTTGTTGCATCGTATGTCCATGGTGATGATACATTGTCAATATCTTTTGCTACACGCAATCTTGCGAAAGATATTGGCGATGATGCCAGACTATTTACCATTGAATTGCAAGTGTATGTAATGTTATCATCAAAGTGCATTGTCACGTTGCTTGACCTTGTGGAATAATACATATAACCCTTTCCAGCTTCAAAGAGGAAACTTGTTGAGGCTTGCCATTTTGTACCATCATACTCAGTAAAGCCGTTCTTTCCGATAACCTTGTCACCCTTTGCAGGTGTGAAACCGAGTGCTTTAGTGAGCTGACTTGCTGTAAGGTCAAGCTGGTAAGGATTGTTGAACCAGTTGTAACCCTTGCGTATTTGTTTAGTAACAGCATAGCCGTTGCTTGTCTTATGTCCTGATGAGAATTGTGTTTCGCCATTTGTCTTGACCTTATACATGCCGTCATTCACGTTGAAGTCGGTTATGTCTCCGAATAATCCGTATGAAGGGTCGTTGTAAAGCAAGCCAAATTGTGAACGTACATCTGCAATGTTTGTCTTTGCCCAGTCGGTATATTTGCCATCATTACCTATCAACCTTATGCTGTTTGTCACGTCGTCTGTTGCATACAATGACAACCATGACCAACCCTCAGGAAGGTAATATGTGTCATCTACCGTTACTGTGCCAGTCTCTTTGTTGTCTGTTGACATGAATACGACACCATCATACAGAACCTTGTATGTCGCCTGTCCGACTATGTTTGCCCATAAATTGAAGTACCACTTGTCATTCTTTCTCTCGTATGATACACGTACCATAGGAACTCCATTGATTTCTGGGAACTGGAACTCCACAAGTGACGGATCGAAAATGCTACCTATAAGATTAGGTAGGCTTATACTTGCTGATGTAAATCGTGTGAGGTTGAGCGAAGCGGGAAAGTTGAAACTTACTGGATAGGAAGCCGTAAGTTCTGTGCTACACTCTTTCTTGAACTGCTCTGAGCCATACTTAGGACCTGTTACGGTACACTTGAGTGGCATCTCTGCACATTCGCCAATGATGTTCAGCTTGTCACCAGATACGGTAAAATTGCTTGCCCCGTACGTGTTCCAAGAGAATGAGAGTGTGCTCAGTACGCTTGAACGGTTCGAAGGAGTGATGTCCTTGCCTTTTGCATTTTTATATATGTAAGTGTATGTGAGTGTTTCCTGACGTGGAAGGTCAGCTGTTACACATAATGGAGTGGTAGTTCTAATACCCGTTATGGCAGACAAATCAAGGTTAACCATAGCAGTCTCTTTCGTAAACTTTGAATCCGAAACAGGTTGAAGTCCGTACTCCAGTCCCTTGTGATAAACCTTATATTCGATAGTCTTGTTTATGTCATCGTCATTTCCTACAACACGCAGACTGTATTTGCCATTGGCGACAGGTGTTTTTGCTGTGGCACGACATTGTCCGTCAATGAACGCAGCAAGTTCGACAATGGAGTCAGCCGTAGCCACTCCACCGTTTATCTTGAGAGATACATACACTGGACTTTCTGTAGGATAATCATATATGCTTGCTGGAGTCCAGTGATCAGCCCATGAATAGCTGCAAGCCAGCAATAGCGTAGATAGTGAAACGATTTTTTTCATAATATTCTGATGTTAGTTGATTATTATATTTCACCTGATTTTGTTCTTATTCTTCGTGGCAAATATACATTTTTTCATTTAGAAAGCATTTAATTTGATAACATAAAAATAGAATTGTGAAACATTTGTTATATTTTATGATGAATTTATGATACAATAATAACTCTTTTTGAATATTTTTTGGACTTTTTTATGGTTATGATGAATAATAATTGTACTTTTGCATTACAGAAACCAGAACATCTATGAAAATAAAGAAAGAGTTAATTGTTTTTTTCTCAATCCTGTTTATAGTTATCACGTTTTTTTCATGTGGAGACGACAAGACAAAACACGTAGCAAGTCCTTTTAAAAAGGAAGCACAGGAAATAGCTGACAGCCTATCACTGGCTCAATACCCTGAGTATATTCAGAAGTATAAGGCCTTAGGGGATAAGGATGCTGAGCTGGCTGTACGTATGAACTATGGTAAGACACTCAGGGATAGGTCTATGTTCAAGGCTGCAATAATACAGCATGACTCATGTGTTTCAATTGCAAGGGAGATATGTGATACAATAGAGATAATCAATGCACTCAATAATCAAGGAACAAACTATCGTCGTATCGGTATGATGAAAGAGGCTTCTGATGCCCATTATGAGGCATTGAACCTCTGTTCTATCTTTTCTGATGATACAAGTTTCATTGCAAGAAAGAGCATAACTCGTGCTCTTAATGGTCTTGGCAATGTATTTCTCTCACTCGAAAACTATGAGACGGCTGAGAGTATGTTCCGTCGTGCTCTTTCGTATGAGACGGATGCTCGCAACCCAGTCGGTATTGCTATCAATCTTGCTAATATCGGTAGTGTCAAGGAACATCAGAATAAGATTGACTCAGCATTGATTTACTATATGCAGTCGCTCGAATATAACAGGAGTGCCAATAATGATATTGGTATCAGTCTCTGTTATATGTATCTTGGCAAGCTTGAAGAAAAGAAGAAAAACTATGACGATGCTCTTAAATACTATCGTGAGAGCTATGAGATAGCTTTGCCAACAGGTGATGTATGGCACTGGATTGAACCATGTATATCCATAAGCAACCACTATTTTAATGAGAGCAAGATGGATTCTGCCAAAAAGTATCTTAGTCTTGCACTCGTAACAGCAGACTCTATCCATTCGATTGAGCACCTTGCAAGGGTATATGAACTGTTTGCCAAGATACATGAAGCAACTGGCAATTATGGTCAAGCTATCAATGATATTCACTCCTACAAATTGTATAATGATTCATTGACATCACAGTCAAGTAAGGATCATCTCCAGAACCTGCGTGTGGAGTATGAGGCAAACCGTGTGCGCGAGGCTGAAACAAAGATTAGGACTGAGAGAAAAATCAACGAAATACTTATAATGAGCGGTAGCATTATTTCTGCTATTGTCATTGTTATATTCGTTCTTCTCTTCCGTCTTTTTAAGGTTAATCGTAAGGCAGCAAAGGAAAAGGAACAAATTGCTCTTGAACGTCAGGCTTTCTATCGTGGTGTAACACACCAGTTACGTACACCATTGACGGTAGTACTTGGTATGACACGTCAGCTTCAGAAGTTCATTCCAGAGAATGATATGCTTGCAAAACGAGAGTTTGACGCTATCAATCGCCAATGTCAGCAGTTGCTTAACCTCGTTACGGAGATGATAGAATACTCTAAGAATGGTAAAGTAAGTCAGACTCCTACGATAAGCGAAATCAATCCTAATCCACATACGGATATAGAGATTCCTGCTGCCATCAATGATGATGACGAGGGACATTATATTCTTCTTGCAGAGGACGAACCTGATGTAGCCCTTCTCATTACAGAGATGCTCAAGGCAGAGGGTTATAGCTATGCCTGGGCTAAGGATGGTCAGGAAGCATGGGAGATGATGCATGACAATATGCCGGAACTTCTTATTACCGACATCATGATGCCACGTATGGATGGTCTTGAACTGATGAAGAAGGTTAGGGGAGACGAGAGTATCAATCACCTTCCTATCATTGTGGTTTCTGCACGTGTGGAGAATGAGGATCGTCTTACAGGATTTGAAGCCGGTGCAGAAGTGTATCTCGGTAAACCATTCTTGCCAAATGAGTTGCTTGTTCGTATTCGCAAGCTTCTTGAACAGCGTCAGTTGCTTAAGAGTAAGTTCAAGATTCATATTGGTCAGACAGCCAAGGAGAATAATCCACAGGTTGCCATACCAGAAGATGTTTATGCAACATCTGATACTCAAACAGAGGATTCTAATGTTTCGACAGAGCCTACTGAACAGGTTACAGAGCCAGTTGAAAAGGAGCAGAAAACAGAACCTCAATTCAAGACTCCTGAGATGATGACAGCAAAGGAACGATTGTTCCTTGAGAAAGTTGATACTCATATTCAGAAGAACCTGGCAAACAAGAATCTTAGTTCTGCATCATTGGCAGATGCTCTCAATACGACTACAAGTACATTGAATCGTAAACTCAAGAACCTTACCAATATTGATACTACGCATTACATACGTATGCATCGTATTGCAAAGGCAAAGGACTTGCTTGAGAATACAGATCTTACCATGATGGAGATACAGATTGAATGTGGTTTCGAGACTCCAAGTTACTTCAGTCGTACATTCAAGTCAGATGTCGGTGTCTCACCTTCTGATTATAGGAAGAGGGATAACTAACATTATTGGTGAAAGTTATAAAATGAATGTTAAAAGTTTGATATTACACGTATTTCATGTTGTAATATCAAACTTTTAACTTTTTGCTTATGAAAGAGAATAAAAGATAAATGGCTATAACTAATGATAATGTGATAAAGTGCCAGTTTATGCTTTGTAACTATGGTGTTTACGGAGTGTAAACTGGCACTTTACGTTGCGTAAGTATCATGTTTATGATATCAGGGAACGAGTATGGAACTCAAGAAAATTGGATAATACAAGAAAAGGAGTCAGAATAATCTGACTCCTTTTCTTGCGCTTCAGGATGGGCTTGAACCAACGACCCCATGATTAACAGTCATGTGCTCTAACCAACTGAGCTACTGAAGCAGTTGCTTTGGTTTTGAAAAGCGATGCAAAGGTATTGAGTTTATACGAAACTTCCAAACATTTTGCAAGAAAATATTAGCGTTATGATAACTTTTTGTGCGCTTTCATAGTATTATGGATTATAATTAGTACTTTTGTGCAATAAAAAGACTCAAAACATTGAAAACGGCGATTATTGGAGGTGGGGCTGCAGGCTTCTTTTCAGCCATTGAACTGAAGCGTTCTGTACCTGATATGGAAGTCACAATCTTTGAAAGAAGTAAAAAGGTTCTTGCAAAGGTTGAGATTTCTGGTGGTGGTAGATGTAACTGTACCAACTCCTTTCGTGATGTTACAGACCTTAAACAAGTTTATCCTCGTGGTGCAGGACTGTTGAAACGTTTGTTCAAGCAGTTTGGACATAAAGATGCATATCTTTGGTTTGAGTCACATGGAGTACCTCTTGTCACACAAGATGACCAATGCGTGTTTCCAAAGGCGCAGGACAGTCATGCCATCATTGACTGTTTCATGCGTGAAGTACATGACCTTGGTATCGGAATTAAGTATGACTATAAGATAGGAGTTGGTGAATTAACATGTATTCGTAATGAGTACGACTATGTGGTAATAACTACTGGAGGGCTGGCTACAGGTATTGACTCCTCGCCACTTGCCTTTATGAAGGACCGCATTATTCCGCCTGTTCCTTCTTTATTTACATTCTCTATTAACGATAAGTACTTGCATGACCTTATGGGTGTGGTTGTAGAGAATGCTATGGTATGTGTTCCGGGAACGAAGTTCCGTTCACAAGGACCGCTGCTTATTACACATTGGGGAATGAGTGGACCAGCAATACTCAAACTTTCATCCTATGGCGCAAGGTTTATGAGTGAAGCGAACTACAGGTTCCCTATACTTGTCAATTGGACAGGAGAAAGTGATATGGAGACTGTAAAGGAATATATAGTTGAGATACAAGACGAATATAAGCAGAAGCAACTTACAAGTTACCGTCCGTATGGATTGCAACAAAGGCTATGGGATTATCTTGTATCAAAGCTTGGTAAACAATGTCGTTGGGCAGAACTGGGAAAGAAGGATACCAACAGATTAGTTGATATTCTTTTCAATGACAGATACGAGGTGATTGGACGATATGCTTTCAAGGACGAATTTGTTACTTGTGGTGGCGTAAGTCTTGATGCCATTGACAAGAATACACTCGAAAGCAAAGACTATCCTAACCTCTTCTTTGCAGGTGAGGTTCTTGATATCGATGGAATAACAGGCGGTTTTAATTTCCAAGCTGCATGGACCACAGGATATGCAGTAGCGAAAGCGATAGAGAAGAAGATACAGTAGTGAGATTTGTCAACAACTTACAAACTTACGAAGTATTACTCGGTAAAACACACAAAACTTACAATTTCCACGAGAACTCAAAAAACTTACAAACTTACAAACTCAAAAACTTATAAATTCTTACTCAACCTTGGATTTACTGATTGAACTCTTACAAGTAGCGCTTGGCAACAAGGTGTGTCTGTCAAGGAATGCTTCGAATGAGGAATGGAATAACCTGATGAATACAGCCGTCAAGCAGACCATTCCTGGTGTACTTTTTGATGGTATAGAGAAGTTGCCAGTAGAGCAAAGGCCAGAACGTCCTATACTTCTTAAGTGGTATGCTACTGTTGAACGTATAGAGAAACGTAATGACCAGATGGATTACTACACTCGTAACGTAATGATGCGATTCATGATGGATGGTTTCAAGGCTCTTATACTTAAAGGACAAGGTAATGCAAGGATGTACCCTAATCCATATCGCAGACAGAGTGGCGATATAGATATATGGCTTGTTGTTGATGGTAAGACACCACGTGAGGGTAGGGACGATGTAGTAAGGTATGTTTTGGGCTATTTCCCACATGCGCAGGTGCTTTATCACCATACGGTATTCTTTGCGCTTGCAAAGATAGGTATTGACATAGAACCGCATTACATGCCTTCATGGCTCAATAACCCATTCAAGAATGCACGTCTTCAGCGATGGTTTGAAGAACAAGTACCTATACAGTTTGGTGAACCGCGTAATGCCATCTCGCTTCCCAACAACTATGGTGACATATATGTTCCTACACGTGAGTTTAATGTGGTATTCCAACTCCTTCATATCTATCGTCACTTGTATAGTGACGGTATAGGACTTCGCCAGATTATAGACTATTACTATCTGCTCGTACAGGAAGAACATACAGAGATGCCAGAGATTATTTACAAGCTCGGACTTGATGACTTTGCAGCTGCTCTTATGTATGTACTCAAGAAGATGTGTGGTATAGAAGACAAATATATGCTTTGTAAGCCTCATGAAAAGCATGGAGAGTTCCTTCTTAATGAGATTATGATGGCTGGAAACTTCGGATTGTACGATGAACGTAATCCATTCAATACGCATGAGAGTATGATTCATCGTTTCTATCGTCGTCAGAAGCGTAATCTCAACTTCATTCATTTCTACCCAAGTGAAATCATTTGGGCACTCTATTTTACTGTATGGCAAAGATTATGGAGGCTAAAGAAGGGATATACGACATTCTTTAGTAAGAAGTAATGAATAATGTGAAGTGTTCTGAACGAATAATATGCAAAGTTGTTTGGTTACTTTTGCCTTCTTCGTGAAACTATTGTCTTACTTTTATTGTATTATTGCAGCAATAAATTTCAAAATAACAACAAGGATTTATTGGGCGATTTATCTTTATTTTACCTTTTATTTGTGCGTTTGCCTGTGCAACAAGTTGCAATTTGACACTGTTGCACTAATGCAATCGATAATAGAACAATTTGTTGCATGAAATGACATCGCAACTGTGTCAAAAAATAATTGTAAAAATACTTGGGCATGTTTCAAATATGCAATACCTTTGTGGTACAAAAAAGAAAAGAATACGCGTAACAGCGAAAAGATATAAAATTTATATTTTAGTAACTGTGACTATTAATAGAACATTCTCTTGTTATTACAATCTCTTTATGTGTACCCAATACCTATATTAATAAAAAGAATCCCTATATCCTGGTAATATATTTCCAATAGAAAAAGGAAAATCCTGTTTAATTCGCCTATATTTAAAGCCCAATCTAACTCTAATAAATATACTTATTTAAAAGTCCAAAACCAGAGTCTCGGCTTCCGATTCTCTGGTTTGGCCTTTTAAAAGTATTGTGATAATAACTTGATACGTTCTTTACCACAAATTGAGCTCCGTGCAAAGCACGAAATGTTGTGTGGACAATAATTGCCAACAATTACCAACTTTTCTCGCTGACCAACGGGAAGTAATAATTATTCCAATAAATTCTATTATTTAATAAGGTGTTTGGGTAGAGTCTTTTTCCTGTATTCTTCGGGAGTGTCACCAGTGAATCGTCGGAAGGCTTGAAAGAATGAAACTCGGTTCTTGAATCCCACGAGTATTCCTATCTCATCTATTGTTAAGTTTGCTTTGTGTGGATTTACAAGATGTTGTTTAGCATCTTCAATCCTAAGTGATAATACCATATCGGAATAGGAACATCCATATTCCTTTTTCAATATCTTTGATAGTGCATAGTTTTCTATACCCAGTTCTTCTGCAAGTCGTGTTGCGGAATAATCTGGGTCTCGGTATTTGTGACCTTTTATTAATAATGTGTCAATCTTCTTTCTCATTTCGCTTGCAAAGATATCCTTTTAAATTCACTTGTCGTGTATCGTTATCTTAAAATATATAAGTCGCCTTTTGTTTTTATTATTTGTGGATAATGAGTTTTCAAGAAATTTAAGTGAAGATGTTAATGTGTGTAATGATAGATTACGAATTATAATCTATGACATACTTTATACCATAGATGTGGTATGCCAAATTGTGATTAAGTTCGTAAAAAGCTATTTGTGTTATCTAAAAGAAAGATTTTTCTTTCAAATCGTTACTAAAGTTTATTTTTTGGCTAAAATTGTCATTCAAATGATAGTTTTCTATTGAATCGATGCTTTTTTTGCTTAAATAATGTATTTTTTTATTAAAAAGTGTTTATAATTATTAAAAAATGTTTATGTTTGCATTCGTATTTTTACAAAATGAATGAAAAAGTATAATGTTACTTTTTATCTGTAACAACAATTTTTGTTTGCTTACAGTTTTTAAATTGAACTAACGTCTCGCAATACTTCGAGTAAGAAAAAGGTGTTTTTCGGCTGAATATTTCATGTTTTGGTATCGACGTATCACCACCCCAACATGATTATGTTTCCCGATATCCCCGACAACCTTAACTGGAGTGAGCGTAGAATTAACTTAGAAAAAGATTTACATTATTAATAACTAATTTTTATTAAAAAAGAATGGGAAAAAAATTATGGTTATTCCTTACTATCTGTATGTTTACAGTTAGTATGGCATTCGCACAGCAAAAGGTGACAGGTGTTGTCATCGAGGCAGAAACAAGCGAACCTGTAGTCGGAGCTTCTGTTCGTGTGAAAGGCGCTAATATTGGTGCTGCAACTAACATTGAAGGTAAGTTTACTCTTGAGGTTCCAAGTTCATCTTCAACTCTCGTTGTTTCATACATCGGTATGAAGACAAAGGAAGTTGCTGTTAAACCTAATGTAAGAATTGTTCTCGAATCCGAGTCCAACAATTTGAGCGATGTTGTTGTTGTTGCTTATGGAACACAGAAGAAATCAAGTATTACAGGTTCTGTAACTAAGATTGATTCTAAGGCTTTGGAACACCATATTGCAACTTCTGCTACAGCAGCTCTTGAAGGTGCTGCTGCTGGTGTTCAGGTTAATAGTTCGTATGGTGAACCAGGAGAAGCGCCAAAAATACGTATACGTGGTTTTAGTTCTATTAATGGTGAAAATGAGCCATTGTATGTTGTTGATGGTGCTCCATATAATGGTAATATATCAGAAATAAACCCTGCAGATATTGAAACATGGTCTATTCTTAAAGATGCTGCTTCTTCTGCTCTTTTTGGTAGTCGTGCTTCAAATGGTGTTGTAATGATTACAACTAGACGTGGTAAAGGTGGTTCTGTTCCTCAGGTGTCTCTTACTATTAATCAGGGTGTATATACTCGTGGTATTGCAGAGTACGATCGTATGGATATAAAGGAATGGATGGAAACATCACGTACAGCTCTTTATAACCAGTATATTTACGGTAAAAAGAAAAAGACTCCAGAGGATGCTGCAAAATATGCATCAACTCATCTTATCTCAGATTATTGTAAGGCTAATATTTTCGATCAAGATGAAGCACATCTTTTTGATGAAAATGGAAACCTTGTAGCAAATGTACTTCCTGGATACCAAGGAGACCTTGATTGGCAGAATGATATTGAAAGAACAGGTCATCGTCAGGAATATGTCCTTTCAAGTCAGTCATCAAGTGAAAAATCTAACTTTTATACTTCTGTTGGCTACATGAACGAAAAGGGTTATGTTGCTGCTACAGAATTTGAAAGATATACAGCTCGTGTAAATGGTAATTTTAATCCTTATAAATGGTTGAAAACGGGTCTTAATGTAAATGCTGTTGTTTCAACTCGAAATTATAATGGTAGTGCCAACGGTTCATATTTTATTAATCCATTCTATGCAACTCGTTATATGGCACCAATTTATTCAATACATGCTCATAATTCAGATGGTTCTATTGTGTTGGATGAATTTGGCAATCCAATGTATAATTTTGATAAAGCAACATTGAATAACCGTAATATTTCTTACGAACTTCGTCAGGATACACAAGATAGAAAGAGACTTTCATTAAATACGTCGGCTTTTGCTACAATTGTTTTACCTTACGGATTTGATATTACTGTTAAGGGTACAACAGATTTTGCTACATCTAATAACAAACATTATAATAATAAGAATATTGGTGATGGAGCAGCTAATGGTGGACGTTTAACTACAAGTGCTTATCAATATAGAACTCTTAATTTTTCTGAGTTGCTTAATTGGAGTCAGTCTTTTGGCCTACATAATGTAACATTCCTTGGTGGTCATGAATCTTATAATTATAAGTATTCTTACAATGGTGGAATGAATACAAATATGGCCGTAGACGGTATTTTTGAGACTTCTAACTTCCTTACAAACTCATATTATAATGGTGCTTCATATGAAGATGCTCTTGAGTCTTGGTTGAGTCGTGCAACATATAATTTTGATGAAAAATATTTTGCAGAAGTTAGTTTCCGTACAGATAAGTCTTCTCGTTTTAATCCAGGTATTACATATGGTAAAGATCATACAAATGGTGTCTTTACATCATTTGGAGCTGCATGGAATATAAAGAAGGAAGCATTCTTAAGTGATGTAAGTTGGTTAAACGAATTGAAATTACGTGCAGCATATGGTGAAAATGGAAATAATTCTGCTGCAGGTTATCAAGCATATCTCTCTCTTTATTCTATAGAAAAAAATGGTGGTAAGCCTGCATTGATAAAATCACAGATTGGAGCTATAGATGCACAATGGGAAACAACAAATACAATTGATGTTGCTGTAGAGGGTAGTGTATTTGATCGCTTACATTTTACTTTTGATTTCTTTAATAAACGTTCAGATAAACTTCTTTTTGACGTTCGTCTACCTCTTTCTGTTGGTAGATATGTGTATGATGAAGATTACGCAAATCCAACTATTCTTCAAAATATAGGTGTTATAGATAATCTGGGTCTTGAAATATCTTTGGATTATGATGTTATTAAGAATCAGAATTGGAAGTGGAATCTTGGAACAGAAGGAACTTTCTTGAAAACTAAAGTTGTAAAACTTTTTGAAGGAAAAGATATACAACATGGTCAGCAGCGTTATTCTGAGGGACATGATGCGTTTGCATGGTACACATATCACTTTGTAGGTATTGATAGATTGGATGGACGTTCTCTCTACACTTTGGATCCAGATAAAAGAGCTGCAGCAGCAAGTGAAGGTGCAATTCGCAAAATTGATGGACAGGAATATACTTTAGATACAACTTATGGACTTCGTGATTGGGCAGGAAAGGCTACTCCTTCTTTCTATGGTTCATTTAGATCAACTCTTACTTGGAAGGATTTGACATTTAATGTTCTCTTTACTTATAGTCTTGGTGGAAAGATTATGGATAGTTCATATCGCTCTTTGATGTCAACATCGGCATCTGGTGCAGATGCTTATAGTAAAGATCTCGCAAAGGCTTGGAAAAGTGCTCCTGATGGTATGACAGAAGAGTCGTCAAATCGTATTGATCCAGATGGAATTCCAGTAGTTGATTTTGCTAATAATGATTATAATAATGCGGTTTCAGATCGTTGGTTGACAAGTTCTTCATACCTTATTATGAAGAATCTCAGTCTTTCATATTCTTTGCCAAAAACAATCACAAGCAGATTGGGAATCAATGGTATTATTATCAATGGCGGTGTTGAGAATTTGTTTACTATTACATCTCGTAAGGGACTTAATCCACAGTATAGCTTTACTGGTGATAATGATGATACTTATGTATCTGCAAGGGTGTTCAATCTCGGTCTTAAACTTAATTTTTAACAATTAATATATGAAAATAAAAAATATATTATCTGCATTTTTTCTTGCAGGTTTTTCTTTAATTGTATCTTCTTGTAGTGAAGATTTCTTCAAGACAATGCCAACTGAGTCTGTAAGTGACGAGACTGCACTCAGTACTACAGATAATGCATATGCAGTGTTGAATGGTATTGCCAAGACAATGACAACTCAGCAGGCTTATTTTGGAAGTGGCTTTTGTGGAGAAAATCATGTGATGATTAAGATGGAAGAGTATCCAGCAGAAAACTATAATTATAATTATTATGCATCAGGCTGGGCTCCATTGTTTAATCAGACATTTAATACTGCATCAAATCGTATTTATTGTTCATATGCATGGGCATATTATTATAATTTGATAGGACAAGCAAATATGGTTATCGCAAGAATTGATGCAGCTTCAGGTTCTGCAGAAGAAAAGAACTTTATTAAAGCTAGTGCGCTTACTTTTCGTTCCTTTGCTTTTGAGAAGTTAATTCGTTATTATTGCCATCGTTGGAAGGATTCTAATAATGGAGCAGATCCTGGACTTGTTCTTAAATTGGATGACTCAACTAATTCCTTCCCATTGTCAACATTGCTTGAAACTTATAATCAGATTTATCAGGATCTTGACAAAGCAATCGAACTTTTCGGTAATGCTAAGGATATGAGAGGTTCTGATGTTTGGATTCCTAATGTAAATGTAGCTCATGCTGTTTATGCTCGTGCTGCTCTCTCACGTGAGGATTATAAGACTGCTCTTGAACATGCTACTGCTGCAAAGGATGGTTATCCACTCATGTCTAATGATGCTTATGTTTCTGGTTTTTGTAAGCCAACTTCAGAGTGGATTATGGGATCTTTTGGATCTGCAGAGGAAAATAATTGGTATTGGTCTTATGGTACGCAGTATTCTTGTAATGGATATTATGCAAACGAATCTGATTGCGGTGCAGGTACAATTGGACATGAGTTGATTACTCGTATTCCGAATGAGGATATACGTAAGAAACTCTTTTTGACTGAAGATAAGTTCCCTGCATATGATTTTTCATATAATAGTGAAGATGTTGATAACTACTTTAGAACATTTGGAATAATCGGAATAACTAATGAAAAGATGTGGGAAGATGTTGACGCTTACATTTCTTCAATGACTCCAGATGGTTTAGACAGAGCTTATTCTTCTGGAACATTCTATCTTGATGGACAACTTAAGTTTTGGGTAACAGATCTTCCTGGAGTTTCTTATCTGCCTTTTATTCGTACATCGGAAATGGTTCTTATAGAAGCTGAATGTCATTACTTCCTTGGTGACGAAGTTGCGGCGCAGGCATCATTAGAAGAACTTAATAAGAAATCTGGTCGTAACCCTAATTACTCTTGTACAAAGACAGGTGATGATCTTTTTAATGAAATCAAGGATTACCGTGCTTTGGAACTTTGGGGTGAAGGTTTTGAATGGTCAGACCTAAAACGTTGGAATTTGCCAGCTGTACGTAAGTCTTTTGAAGAGGGCGGAAATACACATGTTTCTGTTGCTATTACAATTAAACCTACTGATGGTAATAATTGGACATGGAAGATTCCAGATGCAGAAATTGATTATAATGATTATTTGAAGGTTGCTGCTGAGAAGTAATTTGTATTTAGATAATAAAAAAAGAGGATGTATAATTGTCTTATAGACTTTTATACATCCTCTTTTTTGCATCTTCATTATTTCCATATTTTTTCAGATACAATAAAATAATAGCCATTCGGAATGCTTTGTCTGAATGGCTATTACTCATGATTCATTACTAATTACTCATTCGTAATTATTACTGTCCGCTAAAAAATCTGCTTTAAAGATGACAAAACGATGACAATGGCCTGTTGCTGCAAAGAAAGTAAAATGTCCTTGAAAGCAGCATTATGTCACAACGAAGTAAATACGAAAGTATCATTTCGTCAAAAAGCACGAACCGAATGAATCCCGAACAATCCCCGAACCATTCCCGAAGTATTCCTGATGTATCATAATGTAAGTACAATTATGGCGAAAAAACTTGGTACATTATGTACAAAGCATACCGTTATAAGGCAGGTTCTATAAATTTGCTTTAGACTATTTGACGCACATTTACTTCTTTGTATATTTTTGTTGACATGTACAGATAAAGAAATAAAAACGTGAAATATCATAGAAAAACACAATTAAAAACTTATTGTATTGTTTTTTTTTGTATAATTGCAAAAAAATAAGAAATATGAAAATTCTATATATCATTGCTGGATGTAACGGGGCTGGTAAAACAACAGCTTCTTTAACAATGTTGCCAGAGATATGGAAGTGTCGTGAATTTGTTAATGCAGATGAAATAGCAAAGGGATTATCGCCTTATAATCCAGAGGGAGTGGCTATTGAAGCGGGAAGGCTAATGCTGCAAAGAATAGATATGCTACTTCAAGGTGATGATTCATTTTCTATTGAAACAACGCTCAGTACTCGGTCTTATTCTAATATGATCAAGAAAGCACACGATAATGGTTTTACTGTTCAGCTATTGTTTTTCTGGCTACCTGCGCCAGAAATTGCGGTTGAACGTGTGAAACAGAGGGTTTCTGAGGGTGGACACAATATCCCTGTAGATGTAATTCATAGACGTTATAAGGCAGGGATAAATAATTTCTTCAATATTTATTGCAATATTGTTGATTCTTGGACTTTGGTTGAAAATTATAGCGTACCAAGAATCATTATTGCTAATGGTGGCAAAGATAGCGAGACAGAGTTGATAGATGTCGAATTATTTAATAAGATGAAAGCGTATGTCAAATAAAGATTTTGAATTATTGGTTAAAGGCTTGGAAAAGGCGGAATACAATATGCTACGTATGAAATCAATGCGAAATGAGATGGTGCTTCAGAATGGTCCTGATGGCTCTATTGTTCGTGTTCCTGCACGTGATATTTTTGAGAAGTTATATAATGAGCCTGCACCTACGTACTGACTTGTATTATTCAATTTTCGCATGAGTATCACTTATGGAAGCAATAAAAGAAGTTTGGTTCAGCAATAATCGTATTTATATACGCTTATCTGATGGAAATACTTATAATAGACCTTTGGAGGCTTTCCCTGTATTGATGGAGGCTTCGGATTCGGAGCGAAAATCATTTGAGATAAACCGATATGGTGATGCTATTCGATGGGCTGCATTGGATGAGGATATTCATGTCTCAAGTTTTTTTGAAAACTCAAGAACCATGTAAGGTTAACAAGATTGCCAAGATTTTCCAACAGTTTCCTTGGCTGAAGATATCTGAAGTGGCTCAAATGATGGATATTCATAAATCTGTTCTTCTTAGTTATATTTACGGAATGAAAGAACTTTCAGAAGAACGAATACAAAAACTCCGTAATGCACTTAATTTTATGGGTGCAAAGATGCTTTCTGCATAGTAGAGAAATTACATGTTTTAATGAATCCTTTTTCTTTTAGTCTGTTTGCAGTGTGATGAAGGACGTGAGGTGCATTGATGACAAACAAAGGAACGAAATACAACAATATTCAGTCATTTCAGGCCTTCTTTACTGACTGCATTTTACAGTATCATATACTGAAAATGAAAAGTCCACAGACATTCGGCATTGATGCTGAAAGTCTGTGGGTTTATATGTATCGTTGTCCGTCTTGATAACTTGTGTTATTTGCTTTTATTGTTTCATGATTCTTTTTTCCAAATCTTCCAGCATTTTCAGGTCATCAGCATCAGCCATTTGTGCTTCCACTTGTTTACGCTTGGTATTGAAAACATCATAGACCTGCTTGGCAGTTTCTTCTGCTTCGTAGTTTGTAATACTACCAGCACCTTGCAGTATGTCTTTTTCTTGGAATGTCAACATGTTATCCACATTTTTGCGCCAATAGTCAAGAGTGAGGTCACGCCGACCCTTCACTCGTTCTTCAGCACTTGTCAGGAATATATCTACCAAACGGTTCAAAGAGTCTATTTCATCATTCTGTAGATAGTTCTTAGCTACGATAACATCACCCTTTCGCACGATGCTGCCTTTCCATGTGGTAAGTCCCATATTAGGCATGGTGGCATCTGCACGACTTACTATCAACTCAGCAGCCGTTTTATGTGTAACGGCATAGAGCAGTTTGTTCTGCGTCTCAGCAAAAAACATCTGAGTTGCTTTGTCGCTCTTGTCATAGTCGCTGCTTAGTGCAAAGAGATCTCGTATCTTCTGATAGAATCGTTTCTCTGACGCCCGGATATCACGGATGCGAAGTAGCAATTCATCAAAATAATCTGGTCGTCCATCTGGATTTTTCAATCGTTCATCGTCCATCGTAAAACCTTTCACAAGATATTCCGTCAGATGCTCCGTTGCCCACTGTCTGAACTGTGTACCACGAACGCCACGCACTCTATATCCCACTGCAATAATCATCTCAAGTGAGTAGAAAACCACGTTGTAATTCTTACCATCAGCGGCAGTTGTTAAGAAATTCTTAACAACTGAAATTTCATTCAGCTCCTTTTCTTTCAGTATGTTAGCTATATGCATACTAATATTTGGCTTTGAGGTGGCAAAAAGTTCTGCCATCTGTTGCTGGTTCAGCCATATCTTACCATCCTTAGCAAAGAGAGCTACTGATGCACGTCCGTCGGCTGTCCGATATATGATGATATTTTGCTGCTCGTCCATATCTTATTCAAATACTTGTTCTAATACATTACAAAAACATAATGCTTTTGCAAAAATACACAAAATAAATGAAAAAAATTATATTATCTGTTTTCTTCTTTCATTTTCGCTTCATCTTCTCCACCACTCAGTCATCGATGTCGGCATTGTTGCCGTGCATACTTTTTAAATATTTTTTCCCTAATTGTGCGAAAAGGCTTTTAACATATTGGCGTTTAGAATTATGCAAACTAAAATTTTTCCCAAAATTTCCCTAAAAATTTCCCCTAACTTATCAAAACGCCTTGCCTAACCGCTCAAATATCAGTTCTAACTGAATTGGGCATAGGAATTTGCACTTCTTTCTATAGCCGGTCTTCGTCAGACGAGCCATCAACTTCTGGTCGTCATGAATGATTTCACATAACTTTTGACGTGCATAACGCAAATCAGCGTCTGGGAAGTATGCCACTCCCAAATCCTGTTTTGATACAAATTCCTTCTTCATAGTGTCTGTGTTTGTTTTTTTAGACACGAATTATCATGAATTTGCCACGAATTTTTCATAAATTATTTTTTTGTAACATTTTAATTTTCACGAATAGATTTCGAAACGAAATCAAAATTCATGATAATTGGCTACGCCTAACTAAAGTCTTGTGTTAAAATTCATGATTATTCGTGGTCAATTAATGGTAATTCGTGTCAAAATAATCTTGTGTAAAATGGTAATTTAGTCGCCCTTGGCGACGGGTTCGGTTAAATGTTTACTGTGTTTGTATTACAATGCAAATATAATCATTTTTCGCTGAATATCAAAATCTTTCAAGCACAAAATTCAAGTTGCGCAGTGTTGTGCAGTTGACGTTCTCAAAATCCTTTGCAGTATGTCTGATTCACCGTATCTTTGCAATGTGATTCAGAAGCATAGACCACAAGCCCTCTAACCTCCGAAGGGGGCAGCCGTCCGGAACATATCCGCCTCACGAAGCCGACACGAAGGGTTCACGAAGGGTTGCCGAAGAGTCAGGGGTAGAAAAGTGTGCCCAAATACTAATAACGCAGAGAGAGCCCCCTATCCCCCAAAGGGGGCAGCCATCCGGATTAATATGGGAGAAATACCCTTTAATTAGCAATTAGTAATTAGAATTGACTTAGCCCGAATGGCTGCCCCCTTTGGGGGATAGGGGGCTCTCTCAGTGTCCTCTGTGTTGAAACAAAATCATTTACCCCATTTGTTCCGAAAAGACACCTTGTTACTTCCCTGTGGTCAGTGATACAGCTGCGCTTAGTCCAGAATTTTTTTTATTTCTAACAGAAAAAAAACTCGGTGTTCTCTGCGTTGATTACTTCCAATCAACAATCTTGTTGCGCAACATTGTCTGTACGATTCCACGTGTGGCAAGGTAGGTCAGGAAGGCAATCCATAAGCCATGATTGCCAAGGAGGGGAATAATGAGGGTGTAGAGGATGAAGAATACTCCGACTCCGAATGACATGGAGATAAGCATCTGACGGGTGGCGGTAGCACCGATGTAGATGCCGTCCCAGATGAAGGCTGCCATTCCGCACACGGGGAAGAGCAACGTCCACAGGTAGTAGTCGTGGGCTACACGGATTACCTCGGCATCGTTGGTGAGGAGGGTGAAGAACGGATAGGCAAAGAGGGCATACAGAGTGGTGAACAGCACTACCATGAGCGTTCCCAACAGGAACAGATGCTTTACTACGTCATCGTATATGATACGGTTGCGGTTGCCTATTGCCTTGCCTGCTATCGCTTCGCCTGCCGCTGCAAAGCCGTCCATGATGTAGGAGTAGAGCGTGAACAGTTGCATGAGCAGGGTGTTCACGGCAAGTTCGATGTTTCCCTGTCTTGCTCCTGCTGAGATGAATACGAAGTGTACGGCTACGAGGCAACAGGTACGGAAGAAGATATCGCGGTTGACGTTGAAGAAACGTAGCAAATCTGCCTTGTTCCATATACTCTTGTGTGTTGGGGAGAAGCTACGGATGAATCCTGTAGGAAGGTACTTGTGTAGTCGTCCGAGATAGACCTTGTACAGGGCTACCAAGGCGGTGGCAAGTCCGATGTACTGAGCTATTACCGTACCGAGTGCCACGCCTTCAACCTTCATTCCCACTACGAGTACGAGGATGAGGCTCGTGATGATGTTACAGATGTTCTGAACGATAGCCATCACCATAGGTATTCGTGAATTCTGCATACCTATGAACCAGCCGTTGAGGGCAAAGAGGGTGAGCGATGCTGGTGCTCCGTAGATACAGATGTTGAAATATGTACGGGATAATGATGCAACATCGTCGGATGGTGAGATGATGTCAAGGGCAACTTCTCGTACCGGGTACTGGATGAGTATGAGTGTGAGTGATATCAGAAGTGCGATGCCTACAGAACGTATGAGCAGTCGCATGACCTCGCTAAGGTCTCTACGACCGAGTGCCTGTGAGGTCATTCCGCTTGTTCCCATGCGCAGGAATGCAAATATCCAGTAGATGATGTTGAAGAGCATTCCACCCACAGCTATAGCACCTATGTAGGTCTCCGAACCGAGATGACCAGTTATGGCAACATCAATCAAGCCAAGCAACGGTACGGTGATGTTTGACACGATGCTTGGCAAGGCGATGCGGAGGATTTGGCGGGTACGAAAGTGACCTTCCCCCTTCCCCTTCCTTTCAGGACGGGGAGTTGGTATGTCTGTTCGCGGATTATTCATTCACAGAGTATTACTTCGTGATTACCTTTCTGGACGATTGACTATCTTTTCCCTCTCCTTGAAAGGGGGAGGGTCAGGGAGGGGGTCAGCTCGTATAGCTTGTACATCACCCAATAGATGAAGCATGCGTAGAAGAAGCCTACGAGTGAGTCGATGAAATAGTGTGCCTTGATATATACCGTGGCACAGCAGAGGAGGAGGTATAGCGGCAACATGATGTAGAACAGTGGTTTGTTGCCTGAACGGTATGCGAGTATCATGGTTACCGTGCTCATGCCTACGTGACTGCTTGGGAATGCTGCCGTAGGACATTCGCCTGCCTCCTGAGCGGAGAGTACAAGACTACTGAATATGCCACGCACGTCAAGAGGTATGCACTCTAAGTGTGTGCGGAAGTAATTGCCAACTTCAGGGAATACTCCGAGTGTTGCTGCTTCCTCGCCTACAGCCTTGAAGTAGTACTGAGGCCCTGCCACTGGCAAGAACTGGTATATCACGTAGAAGGTGAAGAATGAGCCGAGGAAGATGAATCCTGCCTTGTCTGCACGGTCGTATCTGCATACGTAATAGAATAGCATTGTGGCTGCCATCATGTAGTAGTAGGCATAATATCCGAGGTTGAAAGCCTCGCACCAGAAGGTAGAATCGACTGCCTTGCTGAACTCCAGTGCAGGCTGGAATCCGAAGATGCTATGGTCGATACCTGCAAAGACATGGTCGAGGTATGGCAACTGGCTACAGAAGTCGTAGTTCTCGGGATACCAGATTATGAGCAGTACCATCATCGGTACGATACGCGCCACACGCAATATACGGTACGGGAAACGCTTGTATATGGCGTATATGATGCCAATGCCTACGAGGACTCCTGCACGTGTGAGGAGCATACCCGTTGGGTCGTTGAGTCCGTTCCAGTAGAACAGTATGAGGATTGTTGTGTAGAAAACATAAAGGACTGTAATCCACTCAAGGCTTAGCAATCCTGGTTCGTATTGTTTCTTTAATAATTCTTGTAGTTCTTTCATAACACATTCGATTAAGCCAATGATGGCTTAATGTAAGAGCCAATGATGGCTTAATGTAAGAGCCAATGATGGCTCTAATATTGTGGATGTTAGCTAATTGTTTATTTTGAATTCTAAATTTTTGAATTTATTTCTGCTTGGTCCCCCTCCATATGGGGAGGGCTGGGGTGGGGCCTCATTTCAGCCATCCGTTCTCCTTGTACCAAGCGACAGCTTCCTTTACTCCGCGCTCAAGGTTCCACTCTGGTGTGAAGCCGAGGTCTTGTTGTAGAGGAGTGATGTCACATTGCCAGTTGCGCTGGCTGAGTATGTTGTACTTGTCGTTGTTGAGCGCACTCATCTTGCCTGTGATGCGTATCATCATGTCAGACACGGCACATACAGTACGGAGAAACCATAGCGGGAACTTGATGTGTAGCACGCACTTAGTGCCCATCTCCTTCTGGAGGAGGTCGCTGAAGGCACGGCTGTTATATACATATCCGTCACTCACGCTGTATATCTTGCCGTTTACGTCCTTGCCGATGGCAGACAGTATGGCATTCACGAGGTCGCGCACATACACGAATGTTATCTCCTGTGGCTTGAAACCCACGGCAGAGTCAAAGTGCTGCTGTATGCTCTGTGCCATGAGGAAGTAATCCTTCTCACGAGGTCCATACACTCCTGTTGGACGGAAGATTGTATAGTTTATTCCGCTCTCCTTTAGGAAGTTCTCACTCTTTACCTTACTCTCTCCGTAAGCTGTGTTAGGAACGGGAGTGTCTGTGGCGAGCATAGGCTCATATACAGATTCCTTGATGGTGTAAGTGTCAACGAAAGTCTTGTCTGCCTTTATGCCGTCAGGAATACGGATGGCATGCTTTGCCACCATGTCTTCACGACGAGGACCAAGTACGCTAAGACTGCTCACATAAAGGAACTGCTGAGGAACCATATCAAGGTTCTTGAGCGTGTTCACGAGATTGCGTGTGCAGTCATAGTTATGCTTGTAGAAGTCTTCCTTGTGGAGACACTTTGTTGCACCACCAGCATGGATGATGATGTCAAACTTGCCCACTTCAGCCTTGAATGATCCGAGCTGTGAAGCGAGTGTGTCAGTATTGGAAAGGTCGAGAGTTAAGAAGTTCAGACGCTCGTCCTGAAGGTATTTCTTGCTTGAATGAGTACGCATTCCTGCCCACACATTCATGTTTCTGTTCAGTGCTTCTTCGCAGAGGAAACTGCCGATAAAACCACTTGCACCTGTTATCAGTATATTCATTATTAGTCACATTTTGGTGCAAAGGTAGTATAAAATACCCATTTTTCAACGTTTTAACATAAAGATAACATTTTGTGTCAGAAAAAACTCGTAAATTTAGACTCAAAATTAAAGATTGTAATAATTATGGCAAAAAAGAAAGGACTGACTAAGTCACATATCAACAAGAAGGAGCTTCAGGGAATGGTAACGGCTTACCTTACCAAGAACCCAGGGGAAACATATACGTTGAAGAAGTTCTTCAGCGCACTCGGACTGACAAGTCACCCTCTGCGAATGCTGTGTGTCGATGTACTCAACGACTTGCTCGATCAGGGCTTCATTGCCCGTAATGATGAGGGGGAATTTATATATAACGGCAAGGCTCATTCGGCAGAAGGTGTGTTCAACCGTACTGCTGGTGGACGTAACTTCGTGGATACTGATGATGGTCAGGGAATATCCGTCTATGATGAGGACACACTTCATGCACTTCCTGGTGACCGTGTAAGGGTCAATCTTCTTGCCAAGAAGCGTGGAAGTAGCAAGTTGCACGGAACGGTAACTGAAATAGTCAAGCGTAGTGACAAGATATGGGTCGGAACGCTCGATGTGCAGCCAAACAAGGCTTATCTCCTCACACCTAATGCAAGTATGCTTCGTGACATCACCATCCCTCTTGACGAACTCAAGGGCGGCAAGAATGGTGAGAAGGTAGCAGTACGTGTCAAGGACTGGCCAATGGATGCACGTAATCCTATTGGCGAGATTGTCGAGGTGCTCGGTAAGAGTGGTGACAATAATACTGAGATGCACGCAATACTCGCAGAGTACGGACTTCCATATTCTTACCCTGCTGAGGTGGAGAAGGCAGCTGATGCCATCGACCCAGGAATAACTCCAGAGGAGATAGCCAAGCGTGAGGACTTCCGCGACACGCTCACATTCACTATCGACCCACGTGATGCCAAGGACTTTGACGATGCCATTTCCATCAAGAAGATTAAGGATGGCGTGTGGGAAGTAGGAGTACATATTGCAGACGTAAGCCACTATGTGCTTGAGGGTAGCATCATCGATCAGGAAGCACAGAAGCGTGCAACATCCATCTATCTTGTTGACCGCACCATTCCTATGCTCCCAGAGCGTCTTTGTAACTTCATCTGTTCTCTCCGACCTGATGAGGAGAAACTCACATACTCAGCTATCTTCGACCTTAATGAGGAAGCTGAGGTGCTTAACTACCGCATCAAGCATACAGTCATCAAGAGTAACCGTCGTTTCACATACGAGGAGGTACAGGCTTTGCTTGAGAATCATAATGAGGCAACCGAGTGTGCCGACATAGCCGCAGGCAAGATAAAGCCTACAGAGCCAATACCAGCTCAGGAGGTAACTAAGGATACAGTACAGCCAGATGCTGAGACATACGCAGACGAACTTATCACACTCAACCGTCTTGCAAAGAAGCTGAGGGATGCACGCTTCAAGAAGGGTGCTATCAACTTTGACCGTGAGGAGGTTCGTTTCGAGATTGACGAGAAGGGTAAGCCACTCAGCGTATATTTCAAGCGTGCCAAGGATGCCAACAAACTCGTTGAGGAGTTCATGCTCCTTGCCAACCGTATTGTTGCAGAGAGTGTTGGTAAGGTGAAGAAGGGTGGTGTAGCCAAGGTGCTTCCATACCGTATTCACGATGTGCCAGACCCAACAAAGCTTGATAATCTTGCTAAGCTTGCGTCACGCATGGGATTCAATCTTCGTACCGAAGGCTCGAAGACAGAGGTGGCTTCAAGTCTCAACAGCTTCATTGCAGGCACAAAGGGTGGCAAGGCTGAGAACCTTGTGGAGAACCTTAGCCTTCGTGCTATGTCAAAGGCAAGATATTCAACAGACAACATAGGTCACTACGGACTTGCGTTCGACTACTACACACACTTCACATCACCTATCCGTCGTTATCCAGATACGATGGTTCACCGTCTCCTTACCCGTTATGAGGCAGGAGGCAAGAGTGCAAGTCAGAAGAAGTATGAGGCACTCTGTGAGCACAGCAGTAGCATGGAACAACTTGCAGCAGCAGCTGAACGTGCAAGTATCAAGTACAAGCAGGTTGAGTTCATGGCTGACAAGATAGGTCAGGAGTTTGATGCCAAGATAAGTGGTGTTACCGAGTTCGGAATCTATGCAGAGATAGACGAGAACAAGTGCGAGGGATTGATTCAGGTTCGTTTCCTCGGTGATGAGGCTTTCGACTACGATGACCGCAACTATCGTCTCGTAGGTCGTAAGACACATCACACATTCACGCTTGGTGACCCTATCCGCATCAAGGTGGCATCTGCCAATCTGTACAGAAAGCAGCTTGACTATGAGTTTGTGAAGAAACTTACGGATGATGACTCCGAGAGTGTACCTTTCTTCAAGAATTTCGTTTACTCTGATACTAAAAAAGCGAAAGGAAAAGGAAAAAAAGGTAAATCACGCAAAAGAAGCAAATAAAGTCGTATATTTGTGGTTTGTTAGAGTCTTTGGCTTTGGCAAACCGCATTTTTTGCGTTTATAATATGCAGGTAAAGTACTGACTAAGTACTGACTTACTATAGACTAAGTACTGACTCTGATGCTTATTGATGGAATATGCCATCAAGCTTATCGGTTTTCCACACGTTTGTGTTGGAATATGATGAGCAAATTAAAAGAAATAATAACAAAAAAATAATAACTACAAAACCCAATGAAAACTTACAAGATTGTAAACAACATTCTCGGTTGGGTCATCTTTGCTGTGGCAGCATTCACATATTGCTCAACAATTGAACCAACCGCAAGTTTCTGGGATTGTCCTGAGTTTATCTCTACTGCTGCAAAGTTAGAGGTAGGACACCCACCAGGCGCACCATTCTTCATGCTCCTTGGCAATTTCTTCAGCCAGTTTGCAAGCGACCCTACACAGATTGCGAAGATGGTGAACACTATGTCAGCACTCCTTTCGGCAGGATGTATCTTGTTCCTCTTCTGGAGTGTTACTCATCTTGCCAAGAAGCTTATCTGCGAAGACGATGAGGAAGTGTCAACTGGCAAGCTCATCGCCATCATGGCATCAGGTGTTGCAGGTGCTCTCATCTACACATGGAGCGACACATTCTGGTTCTCAGCCGTTGAGGGTGAGGTGTATGCGTTCTCAAGCTTCTTCACAGCACTCGTGTTCTGGCTCATCCTCAAGTGGGAGGATAATGCAACAGACCCACGCTCTGACCGCTGGATTGTGTTCATCGCATATCTCGTAGGTCTCAGTATCGGTGTCCACCTCCTGAACCTCCTCTGTATTCCTGCCATCGTGCTTGTTTACTACTACAAGATGTGCAAGAATCCTACTGGTAAAGGCTCACTTGCCGTACTCGCACTCTCTGGCGTACTCGTGGCAGCCGTACTCTACGGAGTCGTTCCGGGTATCGTGAAGATAGGCGGATGGTTTGAACTTCTCTTTGTGAATGTTCTCAGCATGCCATTCAACACAGGTCTCTATATCTACCTTATCCTCCTTGTTGCCGTTCTCGTATGGTCACTCTTCGTGACTGCACAGGCAAAGAGCAGGACTAAGATGAATGTGGCTCTCCTTGCAAGTACTGGTATGCTCGGTATTCCTTTCTATGGTCACGGAGTTGCTTGTGTTGTTATCGGTATCGTTGTACTTGCTGCACTTGCATACGTTGTGTTCAAGGTTAAGGAGGTCACTCCACGAATCCTCAACACAAGTATCCTCTGTATGGCTCTCATGACAATCGGCTACTCTTCATACGCTGTTATTGTCATCCGTTCTACAGCCAACCCTCCTATGGACCAGAACTCACCAGAGGATGTGTTCACTCTCGGCGAGTACCTCGGTCGTGAGCAGTATGGTGACCGTCCACTCTTCTGGGGACAGACATACGCTTCTTCACCTAATGTCATCTTGAATGAGGCAGGCGACCTTGTGTATGAGACAAAGAAGGGCGCACCTGTCTATCAGCGTGTGGAGAAGGCTTCAGAGGACGAACCGGACAGATACGAGAAGGTACGCGACAAGATTGACCTCGTTTATCCATTCAACCAGTGTATGCTCTTCCCACGTATCTACAGCGATGACCACAAGGCTAACTATGAGATGTGGCTCGGCGGTGTGGAAGGCAAGACTGTTGAATACGATATTCCACAGGTAGGAAAGCGTCAGGTCAAGATTCCTACACAGATGGACAACCTACGTTTCTTCTTCTCTTACCAGCTCAACTTCATGTACTGGCGTTACTTCATGTGGAACTTCGCTGGTCGTCAGAATGACAAGCAGGGACTTGGAGAACTTGAACATGGTAACTGGATTACTGGTTTCTCATTCATCGATAACGCTATGTTGGGTGACCAGAGTCTTCTTCCTACAGAACTCAAGGAGAACAAGGGACACAACGTGTTCTACTGTCTCCCACTCATACTTGGTCTCATCGGATTCTTCTGGCAGGCATTCGGTCGTGGACAGAAGGGCATCCAGCAGTTCTGGGTGGTATTCTTCCTCTTCTTCATGACAGGACTTGCTATCGTTGTTTACCTCAACCAGACACCAAGTCAGCCACGTGAGCGTGACTATGCATACGCTGGTTCGTTCTACGCATTCGCTATCTGGTGTGGTCTCGGTATCACAGCCCTCTATACATGGCTCGACCAGTGGCTCGGTGGTAAACTGGAGAAACGCATGGCTGCCATCGTGGCAAGCGTTATTGCATTCATTCCAGCCATAGCAGTTCCACTCCAGATGGTAAGCCAGACATGGGATGACCATGACCGTTCAGACCGTTTGGTATGTCGTGACTTCGGACTCAACTACCTTGAGACAGTACCTCACGATGGTGTCATCTTCACTAATGGTGATAATGATACATTCCCTCTATGGTACAACGAGGATACTGAGGGCAACCGTACGGATGTTCGTGTATGTAACCTTTCATATCTCCAGACAGACTGGTACATCGACCAGATGAAGCGTCCAGCCTTTGAGGGTGATGGACAGTCAAGCCCACTCCCTATCTCATGGAAGCGTCTCCAGTATGTGTCAGGTAAGAACGAGATGATTGACGTCAACCCATCTGTCAACATCGGTAGCGGTTCTATCCCAATGGAAGAGTTCGTAAAGCAGATTTATGCCAACGACTCAGTCACTGCACGTAAGATTTGGGGTGACGAGCCATTCGAGATTAACAATGCCATCAAGAAGTTCGTGCTCAAGGAGGATATTCCTGCTGAGTATGCAGACATCGTAAAGAGTCTTCCTTCTTGTCTTCCAAGCGACACACTCTATCTCCACGTAGATAAGGCTGCCGTTCGCAAGTCAGGCATGATGATTCCTAACGACTCAATCCCTGAGATAATGGAAATCAGTCTTGCTGGTCAGGGACGTATCACAAAGAGCTTCATGATGCTCCTTGAGATGATTGCACAGAGCAACTTCTCACGTCCTCTCTATATGTCAACAACTGTCGGTGCAAGCAATTACGGTAACCTCTACCGCCACTTCGTACTCGAAGGTATCGCTTGGCGCATCACTCCGTTCACGTTTGCGGACAATGACCCATACATGAACACAGCCGTTGATACAGAGAAGGTATATGACAACATGATGAACAAGTTCCATTATGGTAACCTGAAGCAGCCAGGCCTCTACATCGACGAGACAACAGAGCGTATGTGCTTCACTCACCGTCGTTGGTTCTCAGCACTCTGTTCTAACCTCGTTGCCAACGGTCAGTATGACAAGGCACTCAAGGCACTCGACAAGTGTGAGAAGGAGATTCCTGCTTACAACATTCCTCACAATGCCAACAGTGGTTCACTTGACCTTGCTGCATCATACATCGGTTGCGGTAAGTACGAGAAGGGTGTTGTCATCATGGATGCCGTAGAGAAGAGAAGCTGGGAATACATCAACTGGTATCTCTCACTCCCTGGCAACCGATTCAAGGCTAACGTTTCTGACTGTATGCATGAGTTCCGTGTACTCTTCAGCATCGTCAAGACTCTTGAGGCTATCGGCGAAAAGGGTGGCGACAAGTATGTCAACAAGGCAAAGGCACTTGACGGCAAGATTAGCGAGGTGTATAATGTCTTCGCTTCAAAGTGTGAAGCAACAGGTGCAATGCCTCAGTAATAATATATAATGGTTGAAAGGAGTCAAAGGGAAATGTCTATAGGCATTTATCTCTTTAGCTCCTTTTAACTTTCTGTTTAATTCCAACTGAAAAACGTATGATAATCGAACAACCAAGTAAATGGCTGCGTTGGCTTTATCCGAGTGCTATATGGAGGATGAATCCAAACGAGAAGGCTGTGTACCTTACATTTGACGATGGTCCGATACCTGAGTCCACTCCTTGGTTGATAGAGACGCTTGATAAGTACAACGTCAAGGCTACATTCTTCATGGTTGGCGACAATGTCAGGAAATATCCTGAGTTGTTGGAACTGATAAAGTCACATGGTCATAGGTTGGGTAATCACACCTTTAACCATATCGGCGGACTCAAGGTGTGGAGTTGGCAGTATCTGTGGAATGCCAACAAGGCTGACCATCTGATTCATTCCAACCTGTTCCGTCCTCCTCATGGATGGATGAAACCGCTACAGTATGCCCGACTTCGTCGCCACTATACTATAATAATGTGGGACCTTGTCACTCGTGACTATTCCAATCTGCTCACGGCAGACGATGTCTTTGAGAACGTGAAGCGTTACGCACGTAACGGTTCTATCATCACCTTCCACGATTCCCTAAAGAGCATCGACAAGCTCAAAACGGCACTCCCTAAGTCCATCGAATGGCTTCGTGACAACGGCTATGAGTTCAAGATATTTGACGAGGACCAGCAACGTAGCAGACATCTGAAGTGAGGAGTGGTCCCACCCTGCCCCTCCCGAGGGATGGTGAAAGTGCTGTCAAATCCCGATAGTATCCGGGGTGCTACCCCTGATACTATCGGGGATACTAACCACAATACTATCAGGGTTACTACCCTTGATACTATCGGAGTTACCATGCCCGATACCATTGGGGTGAATATCTTATAAAAACAATTCTCGCACGACAATTCAGTATTGTCGTGCGAGAATGTTTTTATAGTTATGTCATTATGCCTTTACTCTCCTGTATATTGTCCGATAAAGAAGATTGCCTTCGTTGATGTCTCGTGAATGATGTAGAAGAATGGACGGTTGGCGTGGAAGACGGCATTCTTGTATTCGGGTTGAACACCTGAGTATGCAATATATGTCACAGTTGCAGCTGCAGCTTCTGCACCTGTTTCGTCAAGTTTGATTTTTGCATCCTGCTTCATCTTTCCGATAAAGGTCGGTGTAGTACAGAAGTTTGGGAACTCAGCCTTTTGGTTAAAGGCATTTGGCATACCTAATGCAGACATTATGTCGTTGAGTTCAATGCTTGATGAAGTCTCTATGCGTGGCAGTTTTATGTCAACCTTGGAATTTAACATTACTCCTGGCAGACCTGTTGTTAGATATAATTGCATGTCAGATTCATAATAACTCTGCCACTTGTCATAAGTAAGTGAACTCAATACGTCCTGGATTGTCTTCCCTTCATTAGGCAGGAAGAAATCAATAGCGTATGCTTTATTACCAAATGTAAGGCTTAATATCTTACAGTCGTCTGTTTCACCATACATTCTCTTTTTGTTCTGGTGCATCATAGCCACGGTCTTGTTGCCATTGTAGCTGCAGAATGTTTCGTCTTTGGTTTCATTCTTGTCAAACTTGTAGCCCTCTGCCCATACTCCCTTGAAGTATATTGCGTTCAACAGATAGCTGACAGCATCTGGATTAAATGTGTTATTGTCGAGGAACTTGTCAATCATGTTGTTCGTATTGTCACTTGCCCATTTGTTGATGACATCCATTGTCTTTCCGTCGTGGAAGTCACGTGTCTCTGGTGTGGCATTGTAGAAGTCCTTTGCCTTGGCTACGAAGTCAGAATTCAACTTGTAACCATTGTTCATGAAGATATTGTTGGCAATAGAAACCTTTGTCAACTTGTCAAGAACAGGTGCTTCTGTGAGCATCTTCTTGCAGAAAGCATTGATGCCGTCTGCACCCTTGTTACCAAAGCCGAGTACCTTGTTGATTTGTTCCTGCGTCTCACCAGTTGCTCCATTGTTGAGCATACCCAATGCGTATGTAACACTGATAGGGGAAACGATTTCGCTCTTGTCAGATGACACCTTGCGGAAAAGTTCAAAGGCAAAGTCATTGCTGCCTTTTACTAAGTCTTTTTCTGATTGGGACAAATTGATTACTTTTCTCTCATTTCCTTCGTTTGTCAAGGGAATGTCTGAATCGTTAAGTATTTCATCATTCTTGCTATTGCATCCAGCAATAGCAGCTGCTATCATAAGTGTAATAGCTCCGTTGAAAATTCGTTTTGTCATAGTTAAAAGTTTTTTGTTGCTTATTCGTTTTTACGGCGCAAAGGTAGATATAATGTATATTCTAACCAAGAAAATAGATGTGAAATTATATTCTTTTTGGTAAAGTTTGCTTTATTATGCTAAAAAATAGTGTATGTATTAATTGTATGTGAGTTAATAGATGTACTCGTATACAGTTAAAACGATTGAGGTTGTTTTCCATGTTTATTATGGTTATCTTTTCAGAAACTTTTCCTAATTTTGCGGAAAATTAAAAGCACATGGTTATTTCAGATTTTACACGGGAGATTAAGTCCGAGGCTGAGCGTCTCGGCTTTTCTGCGTGTGGCATAGCCAAGGCAGAGGCTGTGGAGGCAAAGGTGGCAGACAAATATCGCAAGTGGATTGATGAAGGAAAGAATGCGGACATGGCTTATCTCCAGAATAACCTTGAAAAGAGACTTAATCCGCTGCTACTCATGCCGGAGGCAAAGAGTATCATCTCCCTTGCACTCAACTACTACCCTGAGCGCAAGCTTGGTGATGACCAGTATCAGTTTGCGTACTATGCCTATGGACAAGACTACCATGATGTAATTAAGTCAAAGCTCTTCCAACTATCTTCAAGCATACAGGAGATGGCAGGAACACCAGTTATCACAAAACCATGTGTAGATACCGTACCGATGCTCGACCGCTACTGGGCATGGAAGGCGGGACTCGGATGGATTGGCAAGAACACCAACCTCATCATCCCTCATTCTGGTTCGTTTTTCTTCCTTGCCGAACTCATCGTTGACATAGAACTTGAATATGACGCGCCTATGCCGTCACATTGTGGTACGTGTACAAGATGTATTGATGCCTGTCCGACTCATGCGCTCGAGACGCCTTACACCATCAATGCCAACCGCTGTCTCAGTTACCTCACCATCGAGCATCGTGGCGACATTGACCAGCACATAACTCATGACTCAGAACTCACAACCCTTCCTTACGTCTATGGCTGTGACCGTTGTCAGCTTGCCTGCCCTCATAATCGCTTTGCACAGCCTACAAGCGTCAAGGAGTTCACGCCTACCGAGGCATTCCTCAGCATGCGTCCTTCTGACTGGAAGAGTCTCACCGTGGAACAGTACCGCACCCTCTTCAAGGGTTCAGCCGTCAAGCGTGCCAAGTACGAAGGACTCATCCGCAACATCTCTTTGGTTAATGATACAGAATAAAATCCGGGTAATAAATACAAAACACTATTGGATGAGGAAGCACCTCGTTGTCATGATTGTCATTGTCATGATTGTCATTAACGTTTTGCGTGGGGGGAAATCAAGCCATATAATAAATAATATTTAAAATATTATTATTATATGAATTGAAAAATACTTTTTCAAATCCTTAATGACAATCATGACAATGACAATCATGACAAGGGAGCCCCCTCCCTGCCTCCCCGTTGGGGAAGAGAAGGAGGTTATCATGTGGTAGACGTTTTAACTTTTAATTTTTATCTTTTAACTTATTGTTACCTCGTGACGCAACAATTGCCGCATCACGAGGTAACAAATGTTTTCATGTAAAAATGTCTTTAAGCTTAAACATCCATTAAACAGACGTTAAATATCTGTTTAATGGATGTTAAATTGTTTTGAACAACGAAAAAGGCACATCCCGACGATTCTGCGGAATGTGCCTTCGTTAATTACGATTTGTGTTCCTCCCTTTGGGGATGATTAGGGTATGACTGGGTTTATCTAATCACAATCTTCTTGCCGTTCTTGATGTAGATACCCTTTGTTGGGTTAGTCACCTTGCGACCAGAGATATCGAAGATGATTTCACTCTCAGGAGCTTCCTCAATGTCTGTGATGGCTGTTACTTCTGAATCTACGTCAAGATTGCGTCGGTTTATTCTGTTGCCTGAGTTCTGGCTAATCTTGATGTGACCGATGACAACCTCGTCCCAATAGCCTGCATCACCGTTGGCATTGGCAACAGGTGTCCAGCGCAAGCGGTAGTTGCCCACCGTGTTCACACGGAATGATACCGTTCCCTGTGGTGCGTTGGCTGTGGAAACAGATGTGTTCTTGTTGAGGTTGAGTGAACAGTATGTGATACTTCTACCGAGTACGTTACCACTCTCATCGAGAACCTCACAC
>JAFYAT010000079.1 GCA_017540585.1 Bacteroidaceae bacterium
CCCACGACATTCAGAACCACAATCTGACGCTCTAACCAACTGAACTACATCCACCATGTTGGGGAACTTATTTTAATCATAATGTTAACTTCATGCGTTCCGTTCATGAATATGATATAAAGTCTGTGACCATATACCTAACATTATTGGGGGTGGAGGGTGGGACTCGAACCCACGACATTCAGAACCACAATCTGACGCTCTAACCAACTGAACTACATCCACCATGTTGGACAAATAAGAGAGTTACCTTGGGGTGCTCCCCTTTTTGCGAGTGCAAAGGTACAATCTTTTTTTGAACTGACAAAAAAATAAATGACTTTTTTTATTATTACCCGATGTTTTGTCCTTTAACAATCATGGGAGTTAATAAATGTGTATAGGAATAAACTGACGAGACATTGTTATATCTCAAATTTATGCCTTCATTGGGTGATTTCAGGTCTAATATATACAAATAATTCAAGTTTCGCAAGTGCTCAACTTGTAAAGGTCATTAGGTTTAAGGTTATCGGGGCGCTACGCTTTTAGGTTTGAGTGTTCTCAACTACAAGTCTCAAACCTGATAACCTAAGACCTGACAACCTCTCAGATGAAGCTTGCGGAAGTTGAGTAAGGAACACTACAAAAACAAAAAAGGAGCGACCAACCTTTGTCTTGTTGGATGGTCGCCCCATTAGTTTCCTGCGGTCTGTGAGACCGTTTCGTTAAGTTGAGGAATAGAACTGACTTAGTATCCGAACACCTGTTCTGGTGTAAGTTCGGTTACTGGGCCAAGAGTCTTGAGCACGTTGAAGTCGAGTGCAGACTTCTTGCCTACGATACCATAATGGTATGGCTTACCCTTGACATACTTCTGCTGGAACTTGACGACATCGGCAAGGGTCATATCCTTCACCTTCTCATATACAAGTGCATCAGGGTCGGTGTCAAGTCCACGGTCACGTGCTGAGAAGTATGCACGGATAATATCCATACCCGTAGTACGCTGAGTACGGAGACGTGCAATGACTGCTTCCTTGGCAATACGGAAAGACTCCTTCACTTCTGGCATATCGTTGATGATACCATTGAATGTAGCAACGACATCATTAAGCTTGTCACTCTGTGATTCTGCGTATGACACGAAGTACATATAGTCATTCTTGCGTGAAGGAATTATAATACGTGCATTTGCACCATATACAAGTGCTTTCTTCTCACGCATATCCTGGAATACGATTGAGTTCATTCCACCACCGAAGTACTCCTGATATAGGCTTACAGCAGGAAGGATTGACGAGTCATACTCCTTACCCTCGCTTCCGTAGTGTGTGAGGTCAAAGTTCATTGTATCATCAAATGGTACGAAGAATACACGGTTATCCTTCACGATGACATTCTTCCATTCTTTGTTTGCAAGTGGTGCCTTGAGTGATGCTGCCACATGATGATTATCTGCAAGTACCTTTACAGCCTCATCTACTGAACGTGGTCCATAGTAAGCCACCTCATGCTGATACTGTGAGAGGTTCTTCAAGTTGAGAAGAAGTGTATCAGGTGAGAGGCTGCGAAGGCGTTCATTACTCAAGTTCTGTTCCTTTGACCACTCTTCACCCCATGCAAGGTATGAACGCATTGCACTGAGATAAGAGCTGAAGTCGCCAAGCTGCATCTTACGTGCCTGTATCTGTGCATCGAGATATGTGTTCCATGCGTCCTTGTCTGTACGAGCATGTGTCATGAGATGGTCAAGAAGTGCCACCGCCTTATCGAGATTCTCATCAAGTCCACGCAATGTAACATAGATACGCTTGTTACCTACATTTATGTTGTAAGAACATCCAAGACGATAGAATGCCTCAGACACCTGCTCTGCCGTAAGGCTGTCTGTACCTACATATTCGAGGTAGTTAGATGCAAATGGCAATGTAGGGTCAGCAAATGAACCCATGTCGTAGATGTAGTTGAGAGTAAATAGCTTGTTGATGCTATTCTGACGATATACGACAGGCAACTTGTTTGCTGTCTCTGCCTTTGTGATGTCCTTTGAGAAATCGAGGAACACTGGTTCGATAGGTTCAACCTTTGAGTCGCTGACAGCCTTTACGAAGTCGCTTGTTACGTCACGATTCATGACGATAGGTGTGATGGCCGGCTTCTCAACTGGCTGTATGTTAGGGTCAGTACCCTTACGCTTATATACTACTACATAATTGTCCTTGCGGATATGCTTGTTAGCGAATTCCACAACGGCATCCTTGCTGATCTTTGCCTCACGGTCAGTCATTGTCACTACATCGCTCCACTGCTGGTCGTTGATGAAGGCATTGACCATCATAGTCACACGCTGTGAATTGCTTTCGAGCTTCTTCTGCTCGGAGAGTTTCTCGTTGTTGATTACTGCCTCCATGAGTTCCTTAGAGAACTTACCCTTGCGGAGCTTCTCTATCTCATCGAGAACGATAGTCTTCACGTCATCGAGAGTCTGTCCTGGCATTGGGTATGCACGGAGTTCCCAATATGAGTAGTCGGCAGCATCATTCACACCACTCTGTGCATAGAGCACCTTGTGCTTGAGGTTGAGGTCAAGGTCAAAGAGACCTGCCTTACCGTTGCATACTATATTATCAAGAACAGAGAGAGTATCCAACTGATGACTTGCAGTACCATCAAATCGCCATGCAATAGACACATATTCCTCCTGTGGAGTGACAACAGTCTTGCTTACAGATGCCTTCAGCTCAGGGTCACGCTTGAACTTGAACTTCTTCAATGACTCGTTTGGCTTCATGTCACCAAAGTAACGCTCGACAACTGCTATCATTGAGTCAGTAATAAAGTCGCCAGACACACAGATTGCCATGTTGTTTGGCACATAGTATGTCTCAAAGAACTTCTTGATATTGGTGATTGACGGATTCTTGAGATGTTCCTGCTTACCGATGATACCACGACGGTAAGAGTGGCTTGGATAGAGAACCGTAGATATAGTGTCATGAAGCTTGTCCCAGTCCTCAGTAAGTCCACCATTATACTCCTCATATACAGCTTCAAGCTCTGTATGGAAACCACGGATAACCATATTCTTGAAACGGTCTGCCTGTACCTTTGCCCAGTTGTCTATCTGGTTGGACGGTATGTCTTCCACATAACAAGTAAGGTCATAACTTGTGTAAGCATTTGAACCATCTGAACCGATAGTCGCCATCAACTTGTCATACTCATTAGGAATAGCAAGCTTTGATGCCTCATAGCTCACACTGTCTATCTGGTGATAGATAGCCTTACGCTCTGCAGGGTCTGTAGTCTTGCGATACACCTCATAGAGACGTTCTATCTCATCAAGCATAGGCTTCTCCTTGGCATAGTCGAGTGTTCCGAACTGCTCTGTACCCTTGAACATCACGTGCTCAAGATAGTGAGCAAGACCAGTACTCTCCTCTGGCTCGTTCTTTGCACCTGCATGTACAGCTATAGCCGTCTGAATGCGTGGCTGTTCCTTGTTGACTGACATATAGACCTTGAGACCATTCTTGAGGGTGTACATCTGTACTCCCATAGGGTCGCCTTCTACTGTCTCATAATTGTACTTTGAATTGTTACAAGCTGTGAGAAACATTGTTGTCACAGCACCAAACATAACAGATTTAATTAATCTTTTCATCGTTATATCATATATGTTAATTAAGTTTTTAAGCTTATATGTTCGTGAGTTTTTATGTTTGTAGGGGGTAATGTAGAAAGCATGACATTAATCATCTGCAAAAACATATTGATTTCATATCATCAACAGCCTTCTACCTGTTTTTACCAGCGCAAAGTTATACTTTTTTAGTTCAATAATAGCAGAAAACACAAATAATTATGTTATAAAGCATGATTTTAAGTGATAAAAATTGGTAAAAGCGTGGTTTTGTCTTAACTTTGCACCCGATTTAAACCTGTATTCTTCATACAGGAGTTAACAATTAACAGTTAATAGTTAAAAGTTGAGTTGAGAAATTTGAAGTTCTTGAAAAGAATCTCAAATTCCGAATCTATGATTTATGCCTCCGGTTCATGTCGGTACGCATAGACTTGACATTATAGATTTAACATGACAAATGAGTAATCTCCAATTTTTAACTTTTAACTCTTAACTTTTAACTCTTGCATTATGAAGAATGAATAATGCAAGGTAAGGTAGATTGTTTTTTTAATAAGCAAAAATATTATGATGCTCAAGCAGACAAAGATTGTCGCATCCATCTCCGATTTAAGATGCGAAGTTGACTTCATTCGTTCACTCTTCGAGGCTGGAATGAATGTAGTACGTATGAACACAGCCCACGGAACACGTGAAGGTATGGATAAGCTTATCCATAATGTACGTGAGGTAAGCAACCGTATCGCCATCCTTATCGACACAAAGGGTCCTGAGGTCCGTACAACAAGGATTGCAGGATTGGAAGACTCAGAACAGCTTCAGTTCCATATCGGTGACATCGTGAAGGTTGTAGGCAACCCTGATATCGAGACTACTCGCGAGCAGATTGCCGTATCATACAAGAACTTCGTAGATGACCTCAAGGTAGGTTCTTACATCCTTATTGATGATGGTGAACTTGAGTTGTTCGTACGCGAAAAGCATACTGACCACCTCGTATGTGAAGTACAGAACGAGGCTTCAATGGGTCACCGCAAGAGCGTGAACGTACCAGGTGTACGTATCAACCTCCCTTCACTCACAGACAAGGACAAGGCCAACATCAAGTATGCCATAGAGCGTGACATCGACTTCATCGCTCACTCATTCGTCCGCACAAAGCAGGACATCCTCGACATCAAGGAGATTCTTGACGCTTACGGTAGTGACATCAAGATTATCGCCAAGATTGAGAACCAGGAGGGCGTTGACAATATCGACGAGATTCTTGAGGTGGCAGATGGTGTAATGGTTGCACGTGGTGACCTTGGTATCGAGGTTCCACAGGAGCGCATCCCTGGTATCCAGCGCATCCTCATCAAGAAGTGCGTACTTGCCAAGAAGCCTGTCATCGTGGCTACTCAGATGCTCCACACTATGATTAAGAATCCTCGTCCAACACGTGCCGAGGTAACAGATATCGCAAACGCTATCTACTACCGTACAGATGCTATCATGCTCTCTGGTGAGACAGCATACGGCAAGTACCCAGTAGAGGCAGTACAGACAATGGCTAAGGTAGCTAAGCAGGCAGAGATAGACAAGCTCCCTGACAACGATATCAAGATTCCTCTCACAGAGAATACTGACGTTACAGCTTTCCTTGCCAAGCAGGCAGTAAAGGCTACTAACGTGATGCCTATCAAGGCTATCATCACAGACAGCTTCTCAGGAACAACAGCTCGCAACCTTGCAGCATTCCGCGGCAAGTACCCTGTACTCGCAATCTGTTACAAGGAGAAGACAATGCGTCACCTTGCTCTCTCTTATGGAGTCGAGGCTATCTACATGCCAGAAAAGGCTAACGGTCAGGCATACTACTTTGCTGCTCTCCAGAAGCTCATGGACGACGGAGTACTCAAGGGTACAGACATGGTTGCATACCTCAGCAGTGGTAAGAAGGGAACAAAGACATCATTCCTTGAAATCAACACTGTAGGCGATGTTCTCAAGGCAGGTCTTGACTACGTATTGCCAAACAGGAACAGGTATTTGTAGCCCCCCAGCCCCCGAAGGGGGCGGCCTCCGGGTTCAGTCATTATAAATAAAATAATAGAAGCAATAAATACTATAGCAACTATAGCGTTTATTGCTTCTAATTTATTGTAGTAACAAGCTTTCATCACACGTTATCCGGATGGCCGCCCCCTTCGGGGGTTGGGGGGCTTTCGGTGGTCTTGTTGGCTACCTCTGCCACTTCTTCATCCTGCACATGATAAGTTCGTCGTTGTCTCCACGTTGATGCATTCCACCACCCTCGCAATAACGGAAGAAGGAGCAATCGGAACATGGCTCTTTCTTTGCCATCCACGAGTGGTCACGATACACTTGGAACTTAGTGTTCCACACCTCCCATAGGTTATCGTGATAGATATTGCCTTGGTGGTAATCGCTACGAATACTTGAGCAAGCAGATATTGAGCCATCTATAAGGACGGAGACAACATTAATTCCTGCTATGCAATTGAAGAAATGACCTCGTGACTCATTCTCGTAAGCCCCAAGAAAACCTTCACAACCGAAATAGCAAAGCATAGATGTCTTGTCTGCAATCTTATCCAACCTTTTCTGCTTAATGAACTCCATAAGCTGTTCAAACTCTTCATCCGTGATAATCATATCCGGATCCTTACGGGCACGTCCCATAGGGAAGATGGAGAGGAGACGCCAACGAGGTACACCCTCTGCCTCAAGTGCAGCGAATATCTTGTCAAGCGACTTGATGTTACGACGGTTTACACAAGTATCCACATCCCACGTGAGTCCTGTAGTATGGCAAAGAAGACGGATAGCATTCCATGTCCTTGCAAAACTGCCCTTTCTGCCTCGCATCCAGTCATGGTCATCCTCCAGTCCGTCAAGACTTATCGTCAGGCTTCGCATACCAGCTGCAAGGAGTGAACGAAGACGAGCCTCATCAAGCAACCAGCCGTTTGTGACAAGTCCCCAGTTATATCCACGCTTCACCACTTCACGACCGACATCCTCTATATCCTTACGTACAAGCGGCTCACCTCCGGTTATGACGATAAGCACTTCACTTGTATTGACATTAGGTGTAATGGTGTCGAGTGCCTTGAGGAAATCCTCCGCAGGCATATCCTCATGAAGGGCAGTAGCCGTCTTACAGTCGCTACCACAATGGCGACACTGGAGGTTGCAACGCAAGGTACACTCCCAGAACACCTGTTTTATCGGGTGCTGTTTCTTGTTGATGTTACGCATCTGACGGAACACCTCCAGTTGCAACCGCTTCCTCAGTCCTATTTTTCTTTCAGATATCATTATTTTGCTTCGCTTGCTTTCTTATGAAGGGTGAAGTTAGCCGTAGCTGTAGCCTTGAACTTATCCGTAGCCAAGCTGTCCAACTTCACGTCAACGTACATGGTATCATTCTCATACACGCCCGACTTGTCGGAAGCAATAACCTGCAGTTGTTTGAATGTCTCGCTTACGCTACTATTGCCAATCTTTTCGATACGTGAGTTTGAGAAGTACTTGCCATTACCGTCAGATGCCACATTTTCCACGCCTCTAACATTATAATAATTAACATCAGTAGGGAAAGACACTACTTGCACATTAGGCACAGGTTCGCCTTCGGTATTAAGTACAAGACCAGTCGTCTCACTTAGAATCTCAGCTGTAGGAGAAGGCGTTCCATACATAACTGCTTCAGATTTCTCAGAATCACAACCAGTAACGCCCATCAAAGCGAGCAGGCATCCCAAAACACGTGTCAGTTTTGACAACAGATAGTTGTTAAGTTTTTTTGTCATAATTTTATAATGTTTATAATGTGTTTATTGTTAATTCTTTTTCTTGTGAAGAGTGAAGTTTGCTGTAGCAGTTGAAGTATAGTTAAAATGTTCATCTCCATCCAACCTATCCAACGCATAATCTATATATAATGTATCATTCTCATACACGCCTGTACTATCAGTAGCAATAGCCATATATGAAGGGAAATAGTTCTTAAAGCCAGCCACATCCGTACCTTCAGGCATGCCATAAAAATACAAGACAAAACTTTTATATTTTCCGTCTTGACCTGTAACTCCAGTACTACTAGTTGCGATTCCAAGTGTTCCATCTTGTTTTACGAGACCAACACGAACATTGATATTTTCGATTGGATTTCCGATAGAATCAGTCACAAGACCTGCGACCTCCCCCTTCACAGCATAATCAGCAGTAGGAACACCATAAAGACATACAGCCCTTTTAGGATCCCATTCTTTTTCTTCTTCGTCTCCACAACTTGTGAATCCGAGCACAACAAGGACAGCACCAAGGAAAGACATAACCTTGTTTAATACATAGTCATTGTTAAGAATTTTTGTAATCATAGTTTTATCGTTTTTACAATTATTAAAGATATTTTGCAAATGTACAACTTTAGTTTGAAATGGCAATAATTTTCCCACAAAAAGAGGATGCATCATGTGTGGCGCATCCTCTTTTTTTAATCCTTTTGTGTTACCCTGTTGATGATTCTGTATCTTATCCAACAGTTTCGATTTCTTCTGTCATGTTAATCTCATTGCCTTTGTTATCCTTGAACTTGTACTGAAGGAATCCCAAAGACTGGTCAGCAATGACTTTCAAACCGAAACCATATTTCATCTTCCATCTGAACTTGAGGCTGAAGAGTCCCTTGTTGATGTAAGCGGAAACGTATGGATGGACATAGAGCTTGAATTTCTTCATTCCAAGATTATTGACGACATAGTCTATCTTGTTCTCCAGCGTGTCTGTAAAGAGGATTGACGACTTGATTGTTCCCTTGCCGAAACATGTAGGACAAGTCTCCTCCACATGGACATCCATAGCCGGGCGCACTCTCTGACGGGTAATCTGCATGAGACCAAATTTGCTGAGAGGTAGAATGTTGTGCCTTGCACGATCATTCTTCATCAACTCCGTCATGTGCTCATAGAGCTTCTGTCTGTGCTCTGCCGAATCCATGTCGATAAAGTCAACCACAATGATACCTCCCATGTCTCGGAGTCGAAGCTGGCGAGCCAACTCTTCGGCTGCACCCATGTTCACCTCAAATGCGTTGGCTTCCTGACCGTCAACGCCACGTGAACGATTACCACTGTTCACATCGACCACATGGAGGGCTTCGGTATGCTCAATCACGAGATAAGCACCTCGCTTGTAACTTACAGCCTTGCCCAGTCCTGACTTTATCTGTTTGGTGACAGAGAAATTGTCGAATATCGGAACCTCTCCCTTGTAGAGCTTTACTATGTTCTCTCTCTCTGGAGCAATGAGCGACACATATTTCTTTACTTCCTTGTACACCTCTGCATTGTTCACATGAATGCTTTCGTATGAGGGATTGAAGAGGTCACGTAGCATTGATACTGTTCTTCCCGTCTCTTCGTGTACGAGTACTGGGAGGTCTGTGCTCTGCTGTATCTTGTTGATAGCATCATTCCAGTTTTCTATCAGCACAGACAACTCGTTGTTCAGTTCAGCCGCCCTCTTTCCTTCAGCCACCGTACGCACAATCACACCAAACTGACGTGGCTTGATGCTCTGGATGAGCTGTTTCAGTCTTGTTCTTTCTTCCTTGGACTTAATCTTGGATGATACGGATACCTTGTCTGTAAAAGGTATAAGAACAAGGAAACGTCCAGCAAAGGATATCTCTCCCGTAAGTCGTGGTCCTTTGGTGTTAATCGGTTCCTTAGTGATTTGTACCATCACCTCCTGTCCTACTTCAAGAACATTCTGTATGCTTCCTCCTTTCTCAAGGTCTGGCTGCTTGCCTGCCTTGTGCATAGGAGCAAGTTTTTTCTTGTCGCTTGCAACTTGTCTCACATATTTCTCGAGAGAGAGAAACTGTGTTCCTAAATCCTGGTAGTGCAGAAATGCCTCACGCTCATGACCGACATCAACGAAACATGCATTAAGCGCAGGCATGATTTTCTTTACCTTTCCTGCGTAGATGTTGCCCACGGAGAACTTGGAGTCCTGACCTTCTTTCTGGAATTCCACCAGTCTCTGGTCTTCAAGGAGTGCAATGGTTACTTCCTTGGGCTGAACGTCGATAATAAGTTCGCTTGTCATTTTGCTTTTGATTGTTTACTGCCGCAAATGTTGATTATCGCCAATTGCGGCTCGTCGTGACTAAAAAAGACAAACCTTAAAGCAGACATCCTTATGTGTGAGGACTTCTGACTCTAACAGTTTGCCTTTTCCTTTCGTCCTGCTGAGCAGTTGACTACTTGCTCTTGTGACGATTCTTTCTCAGTCTCTTCTTACGCTTGTGAGTAGAGATCTTGTGTCTTTTCTTCTTCTTACCGTTTGGCATAGTCCTTGAAAATTAAATTGTTTATAATAATTTTTACTATATCTCTCATTTGACTGACGAAGCGGGCAAGCATACCCTTTTCATCTTTCAGCTTGCAAATATACTACATTTTGCCAACATGAAGAAATTTTTTTTCGAAAATATATCATTCTTACTCGTCTCCCCCACATTTTGAATAACAAAACATGAAGAATGGCAAATGGGAAAAGACAAAAGAAGGAAGACAGACAAAGAATTATAGTCACCCTCACAAAACCAACTGATTTTGGAACAAATCGCCCCCTATAACTTAGAATAAGCGAGAGACACATTACTTTTTCTTTACTGGGCTCTTATTAAATCTATAGCTTGTGGAGAAGAGGACATAAGCTGGGAGTGAGACAGCATGAGTCTCACGTATGCCTCGCTCGTTAGTGACGTATGCGAGTGACTTGTACTGATGCAGGATGTCGATGGCAGAAAGTTTGAGGACCACCTTGCCCTTCAGGATTGACTTAGACACATTGGCGTCCCAGATGAATGACACCTTGTTAAGTTCGTCATTTGAATATCCGTCACGTTTAACGACATCCACTCCAGTCTTGAAATCAAGGAATGAGAAGTTACCCGATACATAAAAACTTGTGCGGTACGCTATTGCATCCTCGTAACTCACATTCGCCCTGTTGTTGAATGACTTGTCCCATGAGATGCTTGCGGTAAAATCAACCCATAATTTTTTATCTAACATACGTGCTACAAACGTCAATGGGATTTCTGAATGAAGTCCGTTGTTATTCACCATCTGGGCAGAGCCTGTCTCCTCGTCAACGATGGAGTTCTTCATCTTGTTGAACAATGAGTACATTCTCCACCTGAATATAAACTTGAGGTCCTGGAAATAATGTTCACCAGTTAGCCTTGAGCTGATATTCCATGTGCCATTCACATTTTCTGGTTTATTATTATACACACCTGTCAATGCGTTATAGCTATATGTATTTATAATCCTGTCTAAGAACATTGTATAATCTAATTCATACCGCAAGAAACCATTTTTCCGATTATTTATCGCCCTGTACCATGAAAAGTTTGATGTCCATGCAGACGAGTTCTTCAGATTACCGTTTCCTGAGAATATGTTTATCCTGTCTGATGTGACAGGCAATTCAATCATCATGAGCGGGTCTGTAATGTTATGTTTCAAAGAAGTTGATATGGTGTAACGCCATTTTTCCGAAGTTGACAGGTTGTCATACAATCTCTTTATGGAAAACGATACGGATGGGTCCACGAAGAATGGAGTCTGCTCAATACACCTGTCAACGACAGACCTGTTGTAATAAGTCTTTCTGTCAACAAAAGTGCAAGGTATTGACCAGTCAAAATTAGTAAACGTCATCTCTCCGCCAGGCATGCTGAATCGACTATAGTGATAGTCAACACCAGCAACATAGACATTCTCCTTTGTCTTTTTGTCATAACTGTTATCTATGTCTATGGCAGCGGAATTGATGTCTGTTATCGTCTCGTTGTCCTTGTCATCATTATGTCTGTATCTGACGAAAGCAGACATTCCTGCACGTGAGAACAGGCGACAGAACTTGTATGTGAGGTCGGCATTTACTCCAATATGCGTACTTGGCTTATCAATATATTCCATCACATCCTGACGTGAATACTCCGGACGGAAAAGAAGATAATTGTCCGTACGGTCATTGTCAAAAGTCCTCTTGGTATAATCCACACCAGCATTGAAGTCAATGATATCGGCATCGAACACTTTTCTTGATACATTGAAAGACTGCGAAGCCTCGTATGTCTTTGTCTTGCCTGCATTGGTACGTCTGCGTGCATTCAGCATCAGCGTGTCGTTGACGGACACTCCGAGGTTATAGAGCGAATCAAGCATTCCTATACCATCCTGCCATATATTGCGTCGTGAGTTGGAATATCGTTCCTCATTGGTATTCTTTGAGTCATTGACGCTGAACTTAGTCTTGCTCTCAAGCCAGAAAGGTTTCTTGAGTGTGAAATGATTATTGGCATTGAATCCTATGTTCTTATCAACATTTGAGTATCTGCTGACGCTGAATGTACTCTTGTCATCACCAAGAAATGTCTCCTGATACTCATCGCTTCCAGCATCGGTCTTTTTGCGAAGCACCTCAAGCGTGAGGACGTTCTTACAGTCATGATGCTCATAAAGACGCTCAGCAAGAAGTCGCTTGCTGTCCGTCCTTCCGTTGCGAGGCTGACCACCTGTAATGTAACCGCCAAGAGTATAGTCATCCATATTCAGGTTGTTTGCTCCTCCCACAATGGTAAAACGTGTGTGGTCGGTAAAGCGAAGTCCGAACAGACGGGCAAGGTAGCTGTCCTCTGTTCCTGCGCCAAGCTCCACATTAGCCATATAGCCCTTGCTGTATTCCTTCTTAAGATAGACATCCATCACAAAGTCCTTAGGGGCATCCTTGTCATTAAGCGCAACAGCCTTGTCGGTAGTACGGTCATACACCTTTATATCCTTCACCGTATAATAAGGTAGATTCTCGAGCATCATCCTGTTATTGCCACGGAAGAAGTCCTTACCATTGAGAAGAAGGTTGTCAATCTTCCTACCGTTGACAAAGATTTCGCCATTCTTGTTCAGTTCCACACCTGGCAACTGCTTGATAAGAGCATCGAGCATACTACCGTCTGCCACATTGAAAGCATCTGCATTATACACTATTGTATCACCCTTGTATAACACCTTCACCTTTGTAGCCACCACACTCACGTCATCAAGCATCCTGTCGAGGAACGAGTTACGACGCTTCACAAGGATATCAGGCACTTCCACACGTGTCATCTTGCCAATGTGCTTTAGTGAAAGGTTGGTGTATGTCGTATAGTAATCAGGATGCTCCACCTTGATTATGTACGATTTTACCGATTTGTTTTTCCCTATTTCAAAATCGTATGAAGCATCAATGCCATTTGTACCACCATGCATAAAGTTACCAATGTACGTTGGTGACTCACCTATCACGGTACTGTCCTTATCCATAAGGGTGACCTTGGCATCCTTTATACCAGCACCGGTGAAATTGTCATAGACATAACCTAAAATAAGGAGAGGCGTACTCTTATCCTGAGCACGAATAACCGCATGGAAAAATATTCCCATGGCCATAGCAATTGAAAAGAATAGTTTTTTAATGTTCATCGTTTTTAAAATTGTTTTCCTTGGCTGTGTTCTCATGAATCTAAAGGCATGAGGGGGCAGCATGGGGGATTGTTTTAGGTTTCTTTGTCAGACAAAGATACATCTTTTACATCTTTCCCCAAAATATTCAGAAGAAATTCTGTACCATTCGATACACTTTTTTGAAAAATAAAATGGAATCTGAACAGAACAAACAAAAACAAATTGTCACTTCATATTCCTCCGACAATCCTTCGATAAGGGTTCGTTAACCATTCGTAATTTTCTCGAGACATCACAAGTAACAAAAAGAAAGTGGATGTTCGTTAGCAAATAGCATTATGACAAAGCCTATATTTGTATGTGCGAAGAGAAAATTTTCCTGCATCACGAAGGAAAATAATTTTGTACGCGTACAAAATTATTTTCCTACGCGTACAAAAAAAATGCCCATTTTCCATCGACTTTATGCTGACAGCGATCAAAAGGATTGCAAAGAAAGTAAATTGCCCAAAAAAGTAGCATTATGTCACAACGAAGTAAACAAGAAAGTGTCATCGTGTCAAAAAGCACGAACCGAAGGAAAAGCGAAGGATTCCCGAACAAAACCCGAAGGATTCCCGATGTATCATTATGTCATTCAAGTTTCACAAGCGTTTCTCATAGTGTAATTGGCTTCGCCGAGCTAAAGGTTCGTGGTAAAGACATCACCCACACGAATTATTGTAGTTCTTTAAAAACAAAGTTTGCCCCTCCTAATCACGGAGTGGCAAAACCTTTTATCCAATTCTTGAGACTGACGCTTCAGAGAAGAATGAAGGACGGGAATTTTCAGAAAGTAATTTTAAACTTAGTAAAAGTTTTTTTTAGAACACTGCAAAGGTATGTACTTTGACACTAACATTTTTTCACTCTGAACGCAAAAATGTCTTATTTTTATATTCTAACGTAACATTATTGTCTTAAAAACATGTAACGAACATCTATTTACCATAGGCAAATTTCCATATCCTGTCCAAAAACAGAACATGCCGACAGACATATTAACCAACGAATAGTCGAAAGTGGCGAAAAGCAGCAAAATAATAACATAAACAAACTTAGACTCCCCTTTTACTTACAATTTTCATTCCGACACACGTATTTTTTTATCAAAATACACAAAACAAGGATAAAATCATAATAGGTACTCATGACACACTTAGTAGTAAAAAGCAATCTTACCACCAAAATAAATGGTGTACAAAAGACAACAAATCAACATTTTATATTGAGTGTACATTTAACATTCTCGTTTTGCACACTTTTTCCGCACAATAATATATTTAAAAAAATCTATTTGTGAAAACGACATAAGAAACACACATCAAATTCTGACAAATGAAATATGTTGCGTCTAAAATGCAAACAACTTTTGTAAAAACAGCATATCTTTGCAGTGTCAAAAAACAAAAACAGTTTACAATACTATTAAGTTTTTAGACACAAAAAAATGAGAATCTAAACAACAGGTTCTTCACAAATAAAAAATGATGCTTTTCATTGTTAGATATACGGGATTTTCAAGAAACATTTTTTGTACGGGATTTTTTGAATGAATAAAGTGAACAAGAAAAGAACAAGAGAGTAAAAAAAAGTAGCAAGTGATTGCGAAAGTCTTGGTAAAAGTTTTCAAAGGTATAAGATTGGGGATATATAGCATATCAATCGGGGATATAGCATATTAATATTGGTTAGTTATTACGGGTTATTAATAATGATTGTAAAAAGGGTTCGTTAGTTTATATTTCTCTCAATAGGTAAACACAATATATTAAGTATTAAGTTAGATGTTAGTTCGGTACGCACTGCTCGCGCGAGTAGTGCGTATTTTTTTATATAAACTATCCGCCCCCCTCCCCCGCCCTCCCCCATATATGGGGAGGGAGAAGTTACCATAGATACATAGAGAAGTTACATAACAAAATCTCTATATTTCAATCCGGATGGGCGCCCCCTTTGGGGGCTGGGGGGCTTTACTGCTCAACTACAGAGAGACGATTGAAATAGAAGCCAGCCTCAAGACGTGCACCGAGAGAGACAGTACCAGTCTTGCTGTCATACACATAGATACGTGGCGAACCATACTTAGCTTCTTCCGGATTAACTCCGATATATGCCTTGCCTCCAAGTGTCGCAACACGGTCTGTGAAAGAGCCGCATGATGCAGGAAGTGTAGCACCATCGTATGAAAGCTCTGTATATGTATTTGACGCAATATCATAGATATAATAGAAGCTGTTGAAACTATTCTGTCCCCAACCACCTTCGTAGATAATATTCTCTGCTACGAGACCAGCCTTAGCAGGATTAGTTACATAGAGCACACACTTATTGTTACCGATGTAATCAGCTGTAAGTATCTTACCGAAAGCCTCTTCATTGATTCCAAGGTAAGAAGCATCAGCTTCCATCTTCTTGTCATTAACACGGACAAGTGAGCCATACTGTTGTGAGTCTTTCTCTGATTCAGGTATCTGAGTACCACAGGCAATGTAGAGATTCTGGTTGTCATCAAAGAACATCTTGTCCTGCTGAAGTTCTCCGTATGCTGTTCCAGCCATTTCATCTACACGAGTCTCATGATATACATTCTTGATTTGCATCGTTGTAGCATCGACAAAAGCAATGAAGAATCCCTTCACAGGCTTTGTACTTGCATCAGTATAGCAATAGATGATTGTGTTGTCTGACTTACGGTATGTAGCAAGACCACTTGTACAGAATGCATTTACATCCTCATTGCAATACTTCTTAGTAGCAGCAGTAAGGTCAAGTTTACCCTCTGTCTTGACACTAAGAGCATCACCATCAACAAGTTTAGTCCACATAATCTCATTATCACTATATTTTGACTTACGGTTCACACTACGGTTTGCTCCAATGAAGACAAGGGTGTCGTTTGCAATCCACGCATGAGTATATTGACGTTCGAGGAATGAGTTGGTTGCAAACTCATGACGTGCAACAGGCTCAACGCCAGTATTTGATACGGTATATTTTCCAAAATAAGTATTCTTCAGAGGTGAAGCCTCATAGTAATACTTACCCTTGATAATTGATTCTGCATTGATATCATTAGAAACATCTGCTCCGATACCCTTCAGAGTGATTTCAGCATCAGGATTAGATAATTCATCTATTGACACACTACGAATAAGAGTAGATGTTACACCTGTTGATGACATACCCGTAGTTGCACCAACGCTCACGAGCAAGTCAAAATGATATGACTCAACCGGGTCAGTGACATGATTAGGAGTGTCATCGTCCTCAGAACAAGACACAAAGCCTGTGCCAATACTCATTGCAGCAAAGGCTGCAAACATGTACTTTAATGTTTTCATTGTAAAATATTTTATAATAATTGTTAATAAAACTCATACGTGTTTTGCAAATATGAAAGTTACATAATTGCAAACCTATCTTAAATATATACGGAATTTCAACGTGAAATTTCTACCTGGTTTCTGCAGTTTGTAGTTATCGTATGATGTAGCATCAAACATATTCTCACATAGCAAAGAAAGATTATATGTCTCTGCCCTCCATGAATATGTGAGCGATGCATCATGCATATTCTGTGTAGGAATACGTGCCTTTGATGGCTTATAGCCGTATGCCTCCCAGGTGAGATAGAACCAATGTACATACTTGTAAGCATAGGTGAAACGAAGACAATCATCCTTTTGCAAAATGCCAGAATACTTTAACATAAGCTCCGAATTGGCATTAAGCCACGGTCTGTTCGGTATCCTATTGAGATATGTGGCACTCTTGTTGCCATTCTCGAGATACCGGTTCATATCCTTACTTACCTGATAACTCACGTTAGTAGAGAACTGAAGCCAATCGGAAAAAGAATAACGTACCTCGCCCTCAAGTCCACGAGTAGTGACATCATTCACATTCTCATACTGTGCAGTACCATCAGAATTATTGATACGAAGATGAATATAGTCATTCGTAAAGCGTAAGAAACCGCTCAATTCATAATATATGGAATGTTCCTTACCAAGAGGAATTGTACCATACGCACCAAGATTGATATTATGACTTGTCTCGGGACGGAGCGCAAGATTAGGATATGTAGTTGTACCATTGCCTAACAGCTCATTGACCTGAGGCAGACGAACAGAGTGTTCGAAACTGAACTTAGGGGCAAAGAAACCAGATACTGCAAAACGAGTAGCAAGACCATAGCCAATAAAATTCTTTGTGGCTGATGTAGGTACTTCGTCAGAATGAGTTATCCATGAGAGGTCTGTCTGCTGAGACGATACATGATTGACATAATCTTTAAGGAACACAGCCGTAACAAACCTTTCGTCCATAAGACTGAGGTCATATCCAAGACCTATGATATGCTTCTCTACATGATCAGTAGAAGGTGTAAAGTAACTGTCATTACCCTCATCCTGATAATAGTCGAGCGTTGTGTCATAGCGTTTGTTTCCCGTACGTGAGTAAGAATAGTTGAGAGCAAGTGAACTGAAGTCGTTAATCTCATAACTGAAATTAGCACGTCCCAAGGTCATCGGGCGTTTATAGTGGCGAAACATCCTGCCTCTGCCACTCGTCTCGCTCTTGGTAGTAGGACGACAAGTACCATTCCACGAATACCTAAGTAGAGCGGTATCAATAGTTACACTATGGTCCCAAGTATGGGATAGATGGAGTATGGCAGATAGTCTATCCGTAAGGAATCCACGTTTACGATAACTGGCATGAACATCTACGGCATCTTGATTACGTTCAGCCTTGCCATAGACAATATTCTGCACGGTTCCCGTCTGCAACTCTTTCTTGATATTATTGAACCCAACGCCAACAAGAAACTGGTCAGTCCATGACTTATGTTCCACACCCATATCTATCTGTCCCTGAATAGAGACATAACGGTCATGGAAACGACAGCGACTAACAGTATCGTAACGGCTCTCATTATCATTCCACACCTCTACCCCATGTACCTTATAATCGTTCTTGGAGTAATCATAACTGAACTGTGGACGTAGTAGCAGTCCTTTATTATTCAGGACTATCTGCGAATTGACATCTGCACGATACGTATGAAAACTACCAACACTCACAGAAGCATCCACAAAGGAACGATGCTCACGACGTGTTACAATATTTATAGCACCACCAAGAGCATCACTACCAAGAAATGATGGAACAACACCCTTGTAAATCTCCACATGATCTATGTTGTTAAGAGGGATATTGCTTATGTTCGCACCACCACCTCTCAACTGCATAGGTACACCGTCAATGAAATAACGTATGCTGTTACCACTCATGCCATTCACGGACAGATTGAAGTCTGAACCAAGTCCGCCTTCCTTTCTTATATTTATACCAGAGGAACGACTGATGATATCAGCAAGGTTATTAACAGAGTTAATCTGCTGGCGCACATCAACGGCATTGACACTATAAGCAGACTCCCTCAACGACTGTACACGACTCTTGCCCATTACGACAATAGTGTTCAGTTGCACAGAGTCACGCCTTGTGCCAACATCATCGCGGTATTCACCATCTACCATAGCCACAGCATCCATGCCGATAGCAACAAGACAGATGGAAAACAAATTTCTCAACGTTAATGTCATAGATTATGTCAATTGTTATAATATAGAACTGACAGCCACGCTTATCCCCTGAAGCAACGGCAATCATGAGTGGAAAGAGAATTATGTCCTCTTGCCACCATTAGAGGCAGGTCTTCTGACTTGTCCTTTGCAAGAACACCTTCCCAGTTGGACGTAACATTCAACCAGTGGTTATGATTGTTCTTACATATTGCAAGGACTTACAGCAGCAGGGACTGTACAGGATTTCCACCTGATTCCCTTTTAATCGACTGCGTCGAACCTCTAACGGAGGGCAAAAGTACAACAAAAAATCTGTATGGCAAAGTATTTTATACCTTATTTCTCATACTGTCTATTTTTTTTACCAATGCTCCGTTCAAAATCGAAATCACATATTTATAATTTGTGTCCCAGTAATTTCATATCTGAAATCTATGATTTATGGTTTCCGTCACTATTGGATGGGCACAAAGATTTGCCATTCCTTTGTCAAGGATTGAATCCTTTTGAGATTTATGGAAACATGAAACGCTTTTTATCACGATGATATTTGAGTGTTATTATTTTTATGCGTAAATTTGCAAATCACAAAAACCGTCAAGGGCGGGTAATGTACAGAACATAAAAACAAAAATATAATAATATGTTATCAGTAGAAGAACTTAATGACAGACTTATCGACCTCGCATTTGCTGAGGACATAGGTGATGGTGACCACACAACACTTTGCTGTATTCCAGCAGATTCAGTAAGCGAGAGTAAGCTTCTCATCAAGCAGGAAGGAATCTTTGCAGGAGTAGAAATAGCAAAGCAGGTATTCCACCGTTTCGACCCAACCATGGAGGTTGAAGTATATATCAAGGATGGAGACCACGTAAAGCCAGGCGACATCGTAATGTCTGTTAAGGGTAAGGAACAGAGTCTTCTCCAGACAGAACGACTCATGCTCAACATACTCCAGCGTATGTCTGGAATTGCAACAATGACTCACAAATACCAGCAGGCACTTATAGATGCAGGAACAAAGACACGAGTACTCGACACTCGTAAGACTACTCCGGGTATGCGCATGCTTGAGAAGGAAGCCGTAAAGATTGGTGGTGGTATGAATCACCGTATCGGTCTCTTCGACATGATTCTTCTCAAAGACAACCATATCGACTTCTGCGGTGGCGTTCACAACGCTATCTCACGTGCAAAGCAGTACTGCAAGGAGAAGGGTAAGGACCTCAAGATTGAGTGTGAGGTACGTAACTGGAAAGAACTTGAGGAAGCACTTGCTGAGGGATGTGACCGTATCATGTTCGATAACTTCACTCCTGAAGACACAAAGAAGGCTGTTGAGCTTGTAGCAGGACGTGCTGAAACAGAATCAAGTGGCGGTATCACATTCGACACAATGATTCCATACGCAAAAGCTGGAGTTGACTTCATCTCATTCGGTGCTCTCACCCACTCTGTCAAGGGACTCGACATGAGTTTCAAGGCAGCAGGAAGTGACAAGCTTATCATCAAGTAACTCACACATAAATGTCATAGCTTAAGAATCCCGTCATCTGATGGGATTCTTCTTTTTTAAAGATAAAAAAAGAGGATAGTCATCAACGACTGTCCTCATCTCATTATTTTTATACAAAATCAATTTCTTTGGAAGCTCAAATTAAATAATAACTTTCTCCTTGTTCATTTTCTAACTAAAGTTCTATTCACCCGTACTTTCATTCATTCACTCTTGTTCATTCATATAAAGCTTTTCCTAAGTACAACCTTAACGATTAGCTCCCAATTCTAAAACTACATTACAGTTACATTAGTAAGTCCAAATTCAATTCTATTATTATATATTAAAAACAACTTGTATGTCTATTAATTTTTCCGATGCAAAGATACGGCGAAAAATCGTCCACGGATTGTACATAACTACAAATGTAATTTGGTTTGTGTTTCATTTTTGCAAAAATTACGTTTTATCACCATTTTTTTATCCAAAAGAATGAATTATTCGCTAAGATTAGTATTTTTTTAGCCATTTTTAGAGATTTCAAGACTTCAGAAAAGATAAATTTTGTGCATAAAATCCCAGTCTCAGAACGTGAATTGTACTTTTATGATAGTACATTAGTCCAATTTAGACTATAAACAAGTATAAACCATACACATTTACCTCTGCTATAACTCAAATAATTACCCAAAAGAATCAATACAGCATAATCGCTTTTTCTGCTTATAGCCTTTCGGTCTGAGAGAGAATTCTCGACGATTTTTATTTTCCATTGGTCAATTAGACCGATTCGCAAAGTTCTAACATACACCTATGTGAAAACTGAAACAGTACAGTTCGTTTTTTTATGTAGAAGACTTTTTCATCAAACACATATATTATTAAAAGGTATTGTAGTCTTATAATCCCACCTTACGGAGAACTCTGAGTTTTAAAACCTACTCCTTCCATATCTATTGGAGTTTACCAAGGTTGCTGGAGGTTCATGGAGCGCTATCAGAAAAAAAAGGGGGAGCAACCCGTGCTCCCCGCGTTGACGCAGACATTCACATGTGTGCGGCAAAGGTAAAATATTTTTTTATTTCTTTATCATAATCTTGATGACTGAACCGTCAGACATCTTGACGATGTTGATACCTGCCTGTGGTGCGGATATGCGCTTACCAGATACTGTGTAGAATGCTACTGGTGTTGCATCTGTTGCGCTTACCTCTACGTCGTCAATATCCGTAACAGAATCTACCCTGTTACCACTGCCGTAGTAATAGAGATTCCACTTGCCGACAACTGTATAATCGTTTGTACCGATTGTCTCGTCAAGCTTCAATCCGATTGTAGCCTTACCCGTATTGTCAACATAGAACACAAGCTCGTTGAGGTAGAGACCTGCATCGAAGCACTTGACTGATGCACCTGTGCCATCAGGAACGGTAATGCCGTTGATAACCCTTGTGCTGATGTCAGCTGGAAGAGTAACACCCTTAGCACCCTCAGAAAGGTTTATTACAGCCTTCTCGAAAGTGTTATCAGAAGCAACTGCATAAAGTTTCATGAGGTGAGTATCCTTACCTGCATTGATATTTGCCTCTTCTTCCTCATAGCTGCCTGCACGATAGTATGTGTGGACAGTAACACGGTAAGTTCCTTCTGTAAGTCCGGAAAGCTCTTGATTGAGGTCGAATGTACCCTTGTTAAATGAGCAAGAATAAGACTTGTAACCATTGAGAGCACCAGACACGTTCCATCCGTCAATACGCTTCTCATCCTTGTTACCATTGGCAGGGTCGAAGTTGTTGTTGACAATGACTGAAGAGTAATCCTGCATTGTTACAGATGGGTCACCCATGTAGAGAAGACTCCACTTACCAACAACAGTATAGTCATTTGTACCGATTGTCTCGTCAAGCTTCAAACCGATTGTAACAATACCGTCTTCGCCTACGATAAACTCAAGCTCGTTGAGGTAGAGACCTGCATCATAGCACTTGACTGATGCACCAGTGCCATCAGGTACGGTGATACCGTTGACAACCTTTGTGCTGATGTCAGCAGGAAGAGTAACGCCCTGAGCACCCTCTGAGAGGTTCATGATGTTTCCTTCAAAGTCCTTATCTGCTGTGTTTGCAAATATCTTCATGAGGTGAGTATCCTTGCCTGCCTTGATGTTAGCCTCTTCTTCTTCATAGCTACCTGCACGGTAGTAAGTGTGTACTGTGACCTTATACTTACCCTTTGGAAGACCTTCGAGCTTCTGTGAGAGCTTGAATGTTCCCTTGTTGAATGAGCAAGAGTAAGACTTGTAACCATTGAGAGCACCTTCTACTTCCCAACCATCAATGCGCTTCTCGTCCTTGTTACCCTTCTCTGGGTCAAAATTGTTATTGACGATAGCAGAAGAATAGTCGGCTGGATTATCTTCTGTTGCCTGCTGTCCACCCATCTTGAGAGATACTGTGATGGCCTTGAGTTCAGAGATAGCGTTCTCGGCAGTCTCATTATTATATGACTTAGCCTCGTATGCTGCAAGTGCTGCATTATAGAGTTCTGTAGCTGCCTCAGTAGTAACCTTGTCTGCGTTACTGTCCTTGAGCGCATCCTTGAGTCCGTTGATTGCAACTACAAGGCTCTTGTAAAGGTCAACGCTCTTGTTTGCAGCATCAAGTGCAGCCTTGAGTTCAACGAGTGCATTGTAACCAAGGTCACCAGAGATGCCTGATGCGGAATTGATAGCAACCTGAAGATTGTTAACTTCTTCCTTTCCAAGGTCGCCAACGACTACTGTATTGGCAATATCTTCGAGAGATGTGAGGAGTGAAGCACAAGCTTCAGCATTCTTTGCACGATAGGTGAGCTTGACACCACCAGCCCAGAGAACACCTTGTTCACCAGTACGGAGACGGTTAGCAATACCAAGGCACAACGTGTTGTCCGTCACAAGACCGTATGCTGTTACTGTATAGAGTCCGTCCTTGAAGGCATCAGAAGCTTCGTCGGCAGATGTAACAGGATGATCCTCTGTTGGTACACCAATCTTAGTGTCGAAGTCATTGATATAAGCGTATGTCTGACGGATAGCCTCATCATTATCTGGCTTATAGACAGCCTGAAGAGTCATCTCGTAGATACCATTCTGGAGGTCCTTGAGTGTCTGGTTAACGTCACACACACGTCCCCATGCCTGGAACAACTTGAAGTCATCCTTACCCAATGGCCATTCGATGCCAGCAGCAGAGTTCCAACCACCCATTTCCTTGAAATCAGGGTTGACGAGGAGCTGTGTACAGTCGTCACCATCCTTCATACTTCCTGCCATTGCAGCAGAGTATAGAGTACTGAGATATTCATATTCACTTGCTATCTGCTCAGGTGTGAGAAGTCCGTTAGCGATGATGTACATGGCACCACCATTACCGTTGAACTTGCCTGTTACAGGTCCTTCCTCATCTTCGAGATAAGAGGCGAGAAGTTCGATGTCGTCACCATCAGCCACGACAGTATTCAACCATTCTATTGCATCGTTAAACTTATTGAGGTATGGAGCGTATGTCTCTATGCTCTTCTCCATATCCTGACGTGCAAGAATAAGGTTGTTGAATGCTGTCGCATATTCCTCGCCAGTAGTATTTCTTACTGCCTCGAATGCCTTCTTTGCCTCATCATACCTATTATATATAGACATCTCAAATGCAGAGGTGTAGTTTTCGAGGTCAGACTTATAGTCTTCCTCTGTTGCGTCAAGCACTTCGTTGACGGCAGCATAAGCTTCTGCACTATTGCCACGATAATAAAGGTGTACATTATCAAGACCGACCCAGTTGGTTGTGTTGTTTGCCACATCAAGACCAATCTCAAGAGTGCCGCCATTTATTACAGTTACACAATCATAATCTTCGTCTATATCTATCTTTGTTCCAGTCACCTCCGTGCGGGCATTGCCTGCATAAAGGCTTGCGCCCTTACCTGATGCTGTGTAAGCCAAAGCATTAAGCTGGTACACACCAGGAAGAAGGTTGTTGACCGTTGCACTAATCTTACCTGCAGAGAACACACCACCACTCCAGTTCTCATAGTGGTTGCCAGTCACGTTGAAGTCCTTGGCATTATTTCCGTTTGTCGCACCCTTGTTGACTGCACCTGTTGTTGATGTCCATCCTGTGTCCTTGCCATCAGTGAAGTCTGTGGCAATACCAAAGATTGGGAGTACATCTACTGGGTCTTCAAGAGTTGCAACGCTCAGTTTAGCTTGACCGATTGCAATACGTATTGCCTCTGTTGCAGCTTTAAGCTCGTCAACTGTGCTTGACTCATTGGCATAACGAGCCTCAGCATCGCTGATAGCTTTTGCATCCGTACCTGTCGTTGCCTTAGCTTCCTTGATAGCCTTGTCAAGTTCAACTGAAGCGAGATATGCCTCATTCTTAGGAATGAAAGCCTCGTAGTCAGCAGATGTGACAAGTATCCATGTGAGTTTACACTCTGCCTCAGGATAGTTGTTAGTGTCCGTTAGGTCACATATATATAAACGTGTGTCGTCCTCGTTCTTGCCGAGTCCTATGAACGCATCCTCATATTCGGTGAGTGTGAACGTGTTATTGGCATCAGACAAGCATATTCTGAACTTATTGTCACCAAGCGACTTGAATGTATATTGATTGTTTTTCTTGCCATCCTTGGTGTTGTCCACCCAGATGTTTCTATCATCTTCTATGAACATATATCCCCATTGGTCTTTCATGCCACCTTGAAGGACATAGTTCGTAATGTAGTAAGAAGCAGCTTGTGTTCCTGCCTCAAGTTTAACCTTGTGACCCAATGTCGGGCTTACGCTGGCACGCGTACCCCAATCGTTGGCTCCCACAAGGAAACCACGTGCCTCTACATTGAATAGGTAAAATTCCTGCCCCTCAGCAATAGGCTGAGCCTGAGGAACTGCTGGCTGTTTCCACTCTGCATACGAAGACATGCACAGAACGGCAGCTGCTGCGGATAGTAATAATCTCTTCATAGTTCTTGTTAAGTTATTAGTATATTTAGTATAGTTTCAATTACGATACAAATCAGTTAGTGTGATTTTGATTGCAAACATACAAATAATATTTGAAACAAAGCAAGAGATTCCGCCATTTATTTTAAAGGATATGTTGAATAACATACAAAATCAATTCCCATTTTGTACTTTAGAAAATTCACTTTTTTACATAGCCTTCGTATTCCATTAGCATTTTGCCAAGAAAACGCAAGGAATGTTATCTTTATGTCACGCGTCCATCCTCCATTAATCCTTCGTTAACCCTTCGGTAACCCTTCGTAATTCTTCCGTGAATCATCAAGTGTCAAAATGTAAGTTTGGTCTTACGGATGTTCAACTTGTGGCAATTACACTATGATGGAGTTCTATACACAAGCTCTCCTACAACTTCTTCGTGGAACGTCAGACACAAGTCGGTCTTCACCTATTACCAAAGAATCCATCCATGAACATTGGAATTATTGGCAAAGACAGACTCATTGAATAAATATTACGTAGAAAGCGAATTAATAGTAGTTTCCTTTGAGAAACAAGAATAAATGTGTAATTTTGCACTCAAAACCAAATTATCTAAAAAATGAATCCAATGAATTATTCGTCACCTCGTACGGAAGTGCGCAAGACAGGAATACGCATGAGTATTCTTGCAAGTAGCTCAACAGTTGTAAAAGGACATGATTTACAAATTGTTGATGCACGTGAGAGAAAAGTATCAACAACAACTTTTGAAAACACATCATTCGATTAAAGTATGAAATCAAACTATTTAACATTCATGTCGGTATGCCTGCTTACATCATGCTCTTTCGAGTTGGCAGACGAGACAAACAATAATATAACGAGTGATATAGATAAGGTTACTCTCTATAGTAAGCCATTTGTGTATGAAGACGACACTCGTACAAATCTTACTCCTACAGACAAGTCCATCGTTTTTTCGTGGTCATCAACTGACGCAATAGGTGTGTTCCCTATAAAGCCTACAACTAATAGTCAGGCAAAACAGGAACTCCAACTGCCAGCAGATTGTGAGAACGATGCACATTACGCAAGTTTTGACGGCGCAGGCTGGGGATTAAGGGACGGCAATACTTATGCTGCCTATACTCCTTACAATGGTAAACTTACTTCTGAAACTCCATATACAGACGTACCAATTGACATGACTGGACAGGACGGAACGCTTGCAACCATTGGCGAGAAGTACGACTATATGTATGCTCCATCAAAGTTGAATGAAGAGTCATGCTCCACAAATTCATCACACGTGGTCGTATTTGATTTCGAGCACGCTGTAGCCATCGTGGAGCTAAAACTCACTATGCCTGTGGCAACAACGTGGAAAGGTATCACGATTGCAAATGCAGATGGTAAGAAGGTATGGACAACAAATGCTACTATGAATGTGGCTGATGGTACAATAAAATCAACTGAAACATCTGCAAGCATTAGTGCCACGTTCAAAAATGTTACAACAACAAGCGGCAATAAACAACTTACACTATATATTGCTGTGCTTCCTACTATTACAGAGTCTCTTACGCTTACAGCAACGACTATAGATGGTGCAGAATATACTGCAAAACTTGCAAGTAAGAACATTGTGCATGGTAAGGCTTACCGATGGACTGCATCTTTGGCAGCAGTCCAAACTCCAGGAAATGGTCGTGAATGGATTGACCTTGGGTTACCTTCTGGTTTGAAGTGGGCAACAATGAATGTTGGTGCCACAAATCCAGGAGACTATGGTGAACATTATGGTAGTGTGTCTAAAGAATATGATGCTGCTACAAAGTACTGGGGCGGAGCATGGCGTACGCCTACCCGCTCGGAGATGGAAGAACTCGTGAACTGCTGCTATTGGGTATGGACGAGTAACTATAATGGTACAAGTAAAGCTGGTTACATTGTATATAAGGTAAAATTATCGTCGGACAAGGGACAAATAGTAACGTCGGATAAGACTCCGTCAAGCAGTTATTCTTTGTCTGACTCTCACATTTTTCTTCCTGCAGCAGGAAGATGTTGGAACACTGAAGATGTGGATTTTGCGGGTACTGACGGCTACTATTGGTCATCTACGCCTACTGAAATCGATAGCTGGTATTTCTGGTCGCTAAAATTCAGTCCAGATGGAGTCGGATTCAACAAGCTGAGTGCTCATCACTTTTTTTTAAGTGTTCTGGCAGTTTGTATGTAAAAACGACACAAGTTTGATTGATATTTAGCTGTCGTCTTTAGGGCTTGATAAATAGTCGTTCGGAGCAAACTGTTCCGAATGACTATAATCGTAAAATAGGTATCGTACACTTTTGTGTCAAAATGAAAGTATGATACTTACATAATGTAAAGTGCCACTTTACGCATCGTAAACATTATGTTTACACAGCGTAAAGTGGCAGCTTTTAAGTTATGAGTTGTAAATTATGAGTTATGAATCATCCTTCTGAGTTGAAAAATGAAAACAGGATGGTTTTAATCTAAATGCTTATCACGAACAGACGTAATTTTTTGCTTTCGTCTGTTAAATCTTAAATCTTAAATCTTAATTCTTAATTTTCCGCTCTTATTCTTAATTTATTTCCGTATCTTTGCATCATAATCAAACTTTTGGTGGATTATGGAACAACTGAAGACCTTGCCAATTGGCATACAGAGTTTTGAGAGCCTTCGTAAGGAAGAATTTCTTTATGTAGATAAGACAGAACTTATCTACAAGATGATTAAGGGAGGACATTACTATTTTCTCTCACGACCTCGTCGTTTCGGTAAGTCGTTGTTGATGTCCACCATCCATGCTGTCTTTGACGGCAAGCGTGAGTTGTTCGAAGGTCTTGCCATAGCTGATAAGTCTGATATGGATTGGGCAAAGCATCCTGTCTTGCACCTTGACTTGAATACAGAGAAGTATGACAGTAAGGAAAAGCTTGAAAACAAGATTGATGTGTTCCTTTCAGAAAATGAGGACTTATATGGTAAAAACGCCAACGAAAAAACTCTTGGTACACGTTTCGAAGGAGTCATTCAGCGTGCATATGACAAGACAGGTAAGGGAGTCGTCATCCTTGTGGATGAATATGACAAGCCAATGCTTCAAGCCATAGGCAACGAAGAGCTGCAGAATGAGTTCCGTGGTACGTTGAAGGGCTTCTATGGCGCGTTGAAGAGTAAGGATGCCTGCATCAAGTTTGCCTTGCTTACTGGTGTTACCAAGTTCGGCAAGGTAAGCGTGTTTAGCGACCTCAATAACCTCGAAGATATCTCAATGGATTATGAGTACCATAATATCTGTGGATTGACAGAAGAAGAGGTGACTGTTACACTCAAGGATTATGTCAAGGTTCTTGCAGACGCAAACGGCATGACAATGGAAGAGTGTACACAGAAACTTCGCACGATGTATGACGGCTATCATTTCCACCCAAGAGGATGTGGAATGTACAATCCGTTCAGTGTACTCAACACATTCAAGAAGAAAGAGTTTGGCAGCTACTGGTTTGAGACGGGTACACCTACATATCTCGTTGAGCTTCTTCAGCGTGACGAGTATAACCTCAACGACATGGAGCATGCTAAAGCTGATGCCGACACACTCAATAGTATTGATTCAACATCCAAAGACCCAATACCAGTCATTTACCAGAGTGGCTACCTTACCATCAAAGATTATGACCCTGAGTTTGGCGAATACACTCTTGGGTTCCCAAACAAGGAAGTGGAGATGGGCTTCACAAAGTTTCTCCTTCCTTGGTACATCTCAAAGGACAAGAGCAGGACGGCGTTTGACATAAAGAACTTTGTGCTTGACATCCGTTCGGGAAATACAGAGCAATTTGTCAAGCGTCTCAAGGCACTCTTTGCAGATACGCCATATATGTTGATAAGGGATTTGGAGAATCATTATCAGAATATCATCTGGGCGGTATGCAAACTTGCAGGTTTCTATGTTCAGGCAGAATACATGACAAGTGACGGACGCATAGACCTTGTGCTCCAAACTCCTAAGTTCTGCTACGTCATGGAGTTCAAGCTTGACGGCACAGCCGAGGAAGCACTTGCACAGATAGAGGACAAGCATTACGCCCTCCCATTTGAACTTAACGGGCAACAAGTAATCCACATAGGCATGAACTTCAGCAAGGAAACGAAGAATATAGAAAAGGCGATCATTGGCTAACGGCCCAAAGACCCACCCTAACCCTCCCTACATGGAGGGGACTTGGTTACTCTGTTCGCAGTTTTTAACTTTTAATTTTTAACTTTTAACTCCGAAGGTCGTGGCAGATGTAATTATTGTTCGTTTTAGTTCTGCCACTAAGAAAAAAGACGTAACTTTGCAGCAGAAAAAGATAAACATACAAGATATGCAGGTAAAGGATTCATGGAAAGAGAAGGGATATGTGGATGAACCTGTTCCTTCTGACATAGATATAAAGGCGGAGATTCGCCGTATGTGTAAAGAGAAGAATGCAGTCATTCTTGCACATTACTATACTGATGGTGCTGTGCAGGACATTGCAGACTTCGTAGGCGACTCGCTTGCACTTGCCCAGTGGAGCGCAAAGACGGATGCAGACATCATCGTGATGTGTGGTGTTCACTTCATGGGAGAGACAAATAAGATTCTCTGCCCTGACAAGAAGGTACTTGTACTCGACCTCAATGCTGGTTGTTCACTTGCCGACAGTTGCAAGGCTGATGACCTTGCCAAGTTCGTAGCAGAGCATCCTGGATATAAGGTTGTGTCATACGTGAACACTACCGCTGCCGTAAAGGCTCTCACCGATGTTGTTGTTACGTCAAGCAACGCAAAACTTGTGATTGACAGTTTCCCACAGCATGAAAAGCTTATCTTCGGTCCAGACAAGAACCTTGGTGCATACATCAATTCGGTCACAGGTCGCAATATGCTCCTATGGAATGGCGGCTGCCATGTTCATGGACAGTTCTCACTTGAGGCAATCTTGAAGTTGAAGGCTGAGCATCCTGATGCCAAGATTCTCGTACACCCAGAGTGCCCTGCACCAATACAGAAGGTGGCAGACGTGATTGGCTCAACGGCAGGTCTCCTCAACTATGCCATTAAGGATGATGCCAAGGAGTTCATCGTGGCTACTGAGAGCGGAATACTCCATGAGATGACTAAGGCTTGTCCTGACAAGACATTCATACCTGCCCCTCCAGAGGCATCAGAGACAATAGGATGCAGCTGTAATGAATGTGCATACATGAAGCTCAATACTCTCAACAAGTTGTATAACACTCTTAAATACGAGTGGCCTACTATCGAGGTAGAGCCATCCATTGCCGAGAAGGCAATCCGCCCAATTGACAAGATGCTTGAAATTTCAAAGAATCTCAAGAGTGCAATGGCAGCGAAGAATTAAGAGTTAAGAACTTAGCGAAGCGGTCTCACTGACCGCAGGGAAGTAATTAAGATTTTAATAAAAATATTACTTGCGGATGGTTTGTGCGTGAGTAAGGATGAAACACAGAGTGCACAGAGCACACAGAGTTTTTTCTTTATGAAATACGTTTTCCTCTGAGTTCTCCGTGTTCTCTGTGTTTTTTTAGACTCCCATCGGAAAGATATGAACGTAGCAATGCTTGTGAGTGGTGGCGTTGATTCTGCCGTTTCGGTTCACATGTTGAAGGAACAAGGAATTGACCCTCACCTTTTTTATATAAAGATAGGTCCAGACAAGGATACGGAATGGAACTGCACCTCCGAGGAGGATGTGGAGATATGCCAGTGGCTTGCTCGCAAGTACGGGCTGAAGCTTGATGTCATCGACCTTCACAAGGAATACTGGGAGAAAGTTGTGGGCTATACCATGGACAAGGCTCGTCAGGGACTTACCCCTAATCCTGATGTGATGTGTAACAAACTCATTAAGTTCGGGTGCTTTGAGGATGTTGCAGGTAAGGACTTTGACAAGACAGCCACAGGTCACTATGCAACTACGTCCATACTTAATAATAAGGTATGGCTCAGTACAAGTCCTGACCCAGTAAAGGATCAGACGGACTTCCTCTGTCAGATAGACTCCCTGCAAGTAAGTAAACTCATGTTTCCTATAGGTCATCTATGGAAGCACGAGGTACGAGAGATAGCAGAGAAGGCAAAGTTGCTTAATGCAGAACGCAAGGACAGTCAGGGAATATGTTTCCTCGGAAACATAGATTTCCGCGATTATATCAAGGCACATCTCGGTGAGAATCCTGGCGATGTACGTGAACTTGAGACAGGCAAGAAGATTGGTGAGCACAAGGGACTTTGGTTCTATACCATTGGTCAGCGTAAGGGCTTAGGCTTCGGTGGCGGACCTTGGTTTGTAGTAAAGAAGAACCTGAAGCGTAACATTCTCTTTGTGAGTCATGGTTATGAGCCAGAGAAGGTGTTCAAGGACCACATGACGATGAATGACTTCCATTTCATCACCGAAGACCCTTGGACAGATGATACTGCTCCTCACCGCATCACATTCAAGATACGCCACACACCAGAGTATCTTCCAGGCACGATACTGAAGAAGGAAGACGGCTCTTGGTTCGTACAGGCAGACGATAAGATTCATGGCGTAGCTCCCGGTCAGTTCTGTGTGGTGTATGACGAGAACCACCACCTCTGTTTCGGAAGCGGAGAGATAAACTAAACACAGCCCCGCCCTCCCCAAGGGGCGGGAGCATTGTCACAGTGGAGGATTGAATCACATCATGTACTCCATCATTGGCAATACAAAACCATGAATGACCCACCGACAATTGTCAACAATATTGCAACACGACATTCATTTAATAGAAAACAATACCAAAATAATATACATATAACCAGAATGAAAAAGAAAATTCTTCTAACACTGCTTATGCTCGTAGGAATTGTGTATGCAAAGGCACAGAGCATAGAGAATGACAAAGTTGTAAATGCCATGAAAGAAGAGATGGATTACAACCTCAAAGAACTTGCCAAACAGCAAATACCAGCTTATTTTCTCAGTCTCCGACTTGTCTGCAACAAAAACATTGGAGTAGAAAGCAACATGGGCAAGTCCGTATCTTTCGAGTCGAGTAACAGCGGTATCACACCACAAGTAAGGGTGGGCAGTATGGACGTGGACAACTTCAAGTACAAGAATCAAGGAACACAGAGCCAACGACGTGACGAAGGTGCACATTCCGTACCTGTTACCCAAGGTAACCTCATGCCTTACCGACTTGCCATCTGGAGAGAAACAATATCAAGATATCGTATCGCTGTGCGCAACTACCATGAAGCGCTCTCTAAGATGCAGACAAACGTGGATAATGAGGACAAGGCGCCATGCTTTAGCAAGGCACCCGTGGAACAATATTATGAAAAGCCTCTTACTCCTGCCGAAACATCACTCGACACAGCAGCATGGCGAGTACGCCTCGATAAGGTAACAAGCGTTTTTGCAGAATATCCAGAACTGGAAAACGGAAGTGCCGTCATCAACTCAGGATACGAGCGTAAGTATATTGTCAACTCCGAGGGTTCTGTGGTAGTACAGAACCGACGCGTGATACAATTATCTATTATGGCGAGTGCCATTGCCGATGACGGTTATGAGTGTCCTATGCAAAAGTCTTACTTCGCCTTTGATGAGTCACAGTTTCCATCAACAGATTCACTCGTGGCTGCTGCCAGAGACATCGTGGAACGCATTTTAAAGTTGCGTGCTGCGCCTGTTGCTGATCCTTATACAGGTCCGGCAATCCTTTCGGGCGATGCAAGCGGTGTGTTATTCCATGAGATATTCGGCCATCGACTTGAGAGTCACCGTATGAAGACTGGTGGACAGACATTCAAGAAGATGGTAGGACAATCTGTACTTCCTGCTGACTTCAACGTATATAGTGACCCTACACTTAAATACTACGGCAACGATGGGTTAAATGGATATTATCTATACGATGACGAAGGAACAAAGGCACGTCGTGTGACGAATGTAAAGAATGGTAAACTCACAGAGTTCCTCATGGGACGTCTTCCTATCGAAGGATTCCCATCAAGCAACGGTCATGCTCGTGCTTCTGGTGGTACTGACCCAGTATCACGTCAGTCCAACCTTATCATAGAGACTTCAAAGCCTTATACCGATGCCCAGTTGCGACAGATGCTCAAGGACGAAGCAAAGAAACAAGGCAAGGAATACGGCTACTATTTCCGTTCTGCTACAAGCGGACTCACATTCACGGGCGAAGGCAACACAATCAACTCCTTCAATGTTGATCCAGTGGAAGTCTATCGTATATATGTAGATGGCAGACCTGATGAACTTGTACGTGGAGTAACACTTATCGGTACACCACTATCTGTGTTCTCCAATGTGACAGCAGGAGGCGAAACACCAAAGGTGTTCTTCGGAAGCTGTGGCGCAGAATCAGGATGGATTCCTGTTACCGCCATTGCACCTTCTGTTTTCGTATCAAAGATTGAGACTCAACGCAATTCAATCACACGCCCTCTTCCACGTGTACTTCCAAAGCCAGAACTGCGTAACACAAACCATACCAATGGTAAGGATGACTGTATAATGACAGCCATGAAGGACGAGATGGCACGAACAATAGAAGGTCTCAAGACTGAGTCACAAGACAAACCATGCTTTGTAGATTACTACATGGAGAAGTACCGCTATTTCTATGTGCAGGCAACACTTGGAGAAATTGAGAGAACAACTCATACTCCATTTATAATTCAGGGAAAGGCAAATGTACTGCTTGGAGACAAGAACAGGACAAGTGCAATAAACGATAACATGCAGAGCTTCTTGATTACAACAGGTGACGACTACAATGCTATCCGCAAGGAACTGTGGAAAACAACAGACTCACGTTTCAAGAGCGCCATCAATGAGATGACAAACAAACTAAATAGACTCAAGCAGTCTCCTCTGCCTGAAGAGGATGTAGATGTTCCTGACATGATAGAGTTGCCTGCCATCGAACATATTGCCAACACAGGACATACACATGCCATTGATACTACATGGTGCAAGACTGCCACAAAGGAATTGTCGGCAGTACTCTGCGACTATCCAGAGTTATACAACACATCATGTAACGCTACATGGCGAATAGCAGACTCATATCATGTAACTTCCGAAGGTCAGGTTGTCCGTCTGCCTAATGAATGGGGAGAACTAAATGTCATTGCAAACATAAAGGCTGTAGATGGCACAACAAAGAATGGGATATGGACTTATGCCGTAAGGTCAAAAGATGCTTATCCTTCACTTGATGAACTCAAAGCAGAGGTACGTGCCTTTGCAGATAACCTAAGGGCACAAGGAAGCGCAGAAGCTGTCAAGGAATACTATGTAGGACCACTCATGATTGAGGAAGAGGCTGTATCAGAAACATTCATGCGTAGTGTGATTACACCGTTTGCATCAGCTTCACGTTCTACAACAGCAGGAAGTGGGACAAACAGTATGCTTGTAGGTAAGCGTCTAATAGATACAAAGTTGAATATTTATCAACTATCAGACATTCCGTCTTATCATGGCACAAATCTTGTGGGCAACTACACCATCGATATAAATGGAGTGAAACCAGCAAGTCGTATGCCACTCGTAGAGAATGGTCTGCTCAAGAATCTTATGTGCGGTCGCAAACCAGCAGTAGGAGCACTTACAACGACAGGCAACAATGCACTCGGAATGTATCTTAACGACTTTGTCTATCCGGGAATATTCAGCGTAACAAGCGAAAAGACCGTTCCTATGTCTAAGATGAAGTCACGCCTTCTGTCAGAAGCAAAGAAGGCTGGTCTTGACCACGCTTATATTGTCAAAGCACCTAAACATCGCTGGCGTTACATTGTGCGTGTAGATGTCGCTACTGGCAAGGAAGAAATTGTACGGGCAAGAAACATACTTCAGCCATCAAAATCTGACCTCATGCACGTATCTGCAGTATCGAAGGAAGAGTTCGTTTCAAATCAGATAGACAATGGCAACCGACTCTTCTCAGGCATAGTACCAAAGGCAATAATCATTGAGAGTGTAGAGTACAAGATTGAGCGACCTGTTCGCGAACAGAAAGACGAACTTGTACATCCTGCACTCAGGTAATCTGCCATACACAAGACCTCAAATGGAGAATGAACAAATTCGGGACTAATAATCAAAAAGTGCCACACTACACTTGGTAGCGTGGCACTTTTATTATTGCCTTCATTATGCAGAGGTCAACGTTAACTTATTTCTTCTCCTTCAACAAGTCACGAATCTCTGTGAGAAGCTTCTCCTCTGCTGATGGTTCTGGAGCAGGAGCAGGTTCAGCAGCCTTCTCTTCAGCCTTCTTCTTTGCTGCCATAGCTGTGAGCTTAGTGATTCCCTTAATCATGAAGAATATTGCGAGAGCGACGATAAGGAAGTCGATGACATTCTGGATAAACATACCGTAGTTGAGAGTCACAGCTTCAGTAGCAGCTGTAACCTCATTGCCTGCCGCATCGAGAGTGGCAGGAACAGCATCCTTGAGCACAAACTTGAGGTCCTTGAAATCAACACCACCCGTCATAACTCCGATAGGAGGCATGATAACATCATTCACGAGTGAAGTAACAATTTTACCAAATGCACCGCCGATGATTACACCGACTGCCATGTCAACCACATTGCCCTTGAGAGCGAATGCCTTGAAATCTTCAATAAACTTTCCCATGGTTTATGTAATTAAAAAATTAAAAATTGTGTCCTAACATTAAATTTATTTGCTTTTCGTATGCAAAGTTAAAAAAATAATTCATAACTTTGTCGGAGAAATTGAAAAAAGCATGAAATATCGCGTTTTTACATACATGATTCTTGCAGTAATGCTGCTTTTGGTTGTAGGTTGTTCAACTGCACACTATTGTAACTGCGGTTAGCTTTTTCGTTATTTTGTATAAGTATTAATTTAGGAAATTAAGTAAATTCTGAGATAATAAACATATTTTTAACAATTTAAAAATTTTTATTCCAAATGACTAAAGTTGCTATTAACGGATTCGGCCGTATCGGTCGTCTCGCTTTCCGTCAGATGTTTGAGGCTGAAGGTTATGAGGTAGTTGCTATCAACGACCTTACATCTCCAAAGATGCTCGCTCACCTTCTCAAGTACGATACTGCTCAGGGTGGTTTCGCTGGTAAGTTCGGTGAAGGCAAGCACACTGTAGAGGCTACTGACAACTCTATCATCGTTGATGGTAAGGAGATTAAGATCTCTGCTGAGGCTGACGCAACAAAGTGCCCATGGGCTGCTAACGATGTTGACGTTGTTCTTGAGTGTACAGGTTTCTATACTTCTAAGGAGAAGGCAAGCGCACACCTCGCTGCTGGTGCTAAGAAGGTAGTTATCTCTGCTCCAGCTGGTAACGACCTCCCAACAATCGTTTACAACGTAAACCACAAGACTCTTACTGCTGCTGACAAGGTTATTTCAGCTGCTTCTTGTACTACTAACTGTCTTGCACCAATGGCTGCTGCTCTTCACAAGTATGCTGCTATCCAGTCAGGTATCATGTCAACAATCCACGCTTACACTGGTGACCAGATGATCCTTGACGGTCCACAGCGTAAGGGCGACCTCCGTCGTTCACGTGCAGGTGCTTGCAACATCGTTCCTAACTCAACTGGTGCTGCTAAGGC
>JAFYAT010000080.1 GCA_017540585.1 Bacteroidaceae bacterium
ATAGGTGATGTTACATAGTCAGTTGCCATGAAGATGGCACCAAGCATGAGACCACCTGAGAGTACCTCTGCAACAGGATTAGCGAACTGTACAGGATTGATAAGGTAAAGAATACCTGTGAGTACGAATACAGTAGCGATGATGCTTACTGGAATGTGCCAAGTAATAACCTTCTTGACAAGAAGGATGACGAGTCCGAGAAGCATTGCGAGAGCGCAAACCTCACCGAGACATCCACCTGTGTTACCGATGAGCATGTCCCATGCAGAAGGCAACTGGTTAAGAGCATCAGCATCACCCTTGAATGCCTGACTCATAAGAGCGAGAGGTGTCGCACCTGTCTCAGCATCGAGGTAAGAGCCGAATCCCTGTCCTGCCAATGGCCAAGTAGTCATCTGAACAGGGAAAGAGATAAGGAGAAATGCACGAGCAGCAAGAGCCGGGTTAAAGAGGTTGCATCCGAGACCACCGAATGTCATCTTAACAACTCCTATTGCGAAGAATGCACCGAGGATAACAATCCAAGGAGCTATATTGCTTGGCATATTGAATGCAAGGAGAACACCAGTAAGGATGGCAGAGCCGTCGCATACTGTGCACTTATCGCTCTTCATCACGAACTTAGTGATAGCCCATTCGAAGAACACACATGATACTACGCTAATAGCAGTAGTAATGATTGCACCAACACCGAAACTGATGAAAGAGCAGATAAGAGCAGGTACGAGGGCAGCAAGTACCCAGTACATGTTCTTTGCTACAGAATCACCCGAATGAACATGTGGTGAAAGTGAAACGACTAATTTATTCATTTTTTTAAGTTTTTAAGTTTTTAAGTTTTTGAGTTTTTAAGTTTTTGCGTTCTTGAGTTTTTTAGTTTTACCTGTGGGCAAAAGAATCCATACCATTTGTACGTCTGTAAATCAATGAAGACAACATCTTTTCAATAGAAATAATCTTTTGAGATAAATCCATATACGTTGCTTCATCAATATAAGCCAATTGTCTAGACAATTCTATCTGAGTGTCCAATTCGTACGCAGACCCTAAAGAAAATTTAAGGAAGTGAGTCAAATCACTATCCGATAATCTTCCATAGCCCTCAGCTATATTTGAAGAAACAGAAACGGATGCTCTTCTCATTTGGTCAGATAATCCTTTCTTTTCTTCATAAGGAAAGTTCTGTGTTATTCTATAAATCAAAACAACAAGATTCATACTTTCCTTCCATACCATGAGTTCCTTGTACGAAGCCATGAAAACTAAAAAACTTACAAACCTACAAACTTAAAAACTTACTTAGCCTGTCTGCTGCGAATTATTCCCATTACCGTCTGCTTACCCATACGGATGTTGTCGAGCAAAGGACGGTGTGATGGACAAGTGAACTGACAAGAACCACACTCGATACAGCTTGTGATGTCCTCTGCCTCTACCTTATCCCACATCTGCTTTGAACTTGCAGTTGCAAGGAGATATGGCTCAAGACCCATTGGACATGCGCTGACACACTTGGCACAACGGATACATGGCTGTGCTTCGCCACGACGTGCTTCCTTCTCGTTCATGATAAGGACACCTGAGGAACCCTTGCAGATAGGTACTTCTGTATTGAGAAGTGCCTTACCCATCATAGGACCACCACCGATAACCTTACCTGTGTCTGCTGGGAGACCGCCACAAGCATCAATCAACTGGCTCATTGGTGTACCCATACGAGTGAGGAAGTTGCTTGGATGAGCAAGGCTCTTACCTGTGACAGTTACGACACGCTCAAAGAGTGGCTTGTTCTTCATTACTGCCTCATATACTGCGTATGCTGTTCCTACGTTCTGTACGATAGCACCCACGTTTACTGGGATTGCTGGTGGAGCAGGAACCTGACGAGCTACGACAGCATCGATGAGCTGCTTCTCACCACCCTGTGGATATTTAGTCTTGAGAGGAACAATCTCGATGTTTGGATAGTTTGCCTTAGCCTTCTCTGTGAGGAGAGCAATAGCGTCTGGCTTGTTTTCCTCGATACCGATGAAAGCCTTGTTGACCTTACCACCCTTCATGAGGAGGTCAACACCGACGAGAATCTGGTCAGCCTTCTCAAGCATGAGACGATGGTCAGCTGTGAGATAAGGCTCACACTCTACGGCATTGATGATTACCCACTCAGGCTTTGCACCCGGAGGAGGACAGAGTTTAACGTGTGTTGGGAAGCATGCACCACCCATACCTACGACACCTGCTGCCTTAATCTTATTAACTATTTCCTCAGGAGTAAGCTCAGGCTTATCCTTGAGTGTCACGAGTGTTTCACTACGGTCAATACTCTCTTCCCACTCATCTCCCTCAACAGTAATATATACTGCTGGCTTTGCGTAGCCGCTTGCATCAACGATAGTATCTACCTTGAGCACAGTACCGCTAACACCTGAGAAGATAGGAGCAGAAACAAATCCACCAGCCTCGGCAATCATAGTACCGACCTTCACCTTGTCACCCTTCTGGACAACAGGCTTGGCAGGTGCTCCGATGTGCTGACCCATTGGATATACTGCAACCTTAGGAAGTTCTGCAACCTTAATAGGTTCTGCAGCCGACAATTTATTTTCTGCTGGATGAACTCCACCAATTCTAAATGTCTTCATTATATTATTTTATGAGTTTTTACGTTTTTTGAGTTTTTAAGTTTGTCAGTTTGTGAGTTTTTAGGTTTGTGAGTTTGTGAGTTTTTATGTTTCCGCGTATATTCTGACTTCCGTGAAAACTAAAAAACTTAAAAACCTAAGAACTTAAAAACTTAAGAACAAACTAAAAAACTTACCTTTATTTAAGTCCGAGGAGAATCAACTGGCTTGGAGCAAGAGGAGCGTCTGTGCGCTTTGCCTCAAATGTAGTCTCCTTTGCTGCAGGAGCAGGATTGCTGATATCCTTTGGTCCTGCAAGAAGTACCTGCTGTGATGGAAGAAGTGCAGCATCATACTTGATTTCGATTGGCTTCCACTCCTTAGATGGAGCCTTTGGTGCAACTGGTGCTCCTGCCTGTGCAGCACTTGCAGCAGCCTTTGGTGCAGCCTTCTCAATCTTCTTGCGCTTGATTCCTGCCACAGAAAGTGTAACGATAGTGCCACGTGGACAAGCATCGAAACACTGGCCACAGAGTACACAAGACTCAGGATTGATGTAAGCGAGGTTGCCCTCAACGTGTACAGCATCACTACCACAAGCTGTCTCACATTTCTTACATCCGATACAAGATACGTTACAAGCCTTCATTGCCTGTGCACCCTTGTCCTTGTTCATACATTCTACGACAAATGCGTCCTTCTTGTCACCGCTGACAGCACGAACCTCGATGATGTTACGTGGACAAGCCTTGGCACATGCACCACAAGCAGTACACTTAGTTGCATCAACCTCAGGAATACCTGTCTCCTCATTCATCTTGATTGCGCCAAACTGACAAGCAGCCACACAGTCGCCACAACCGAGACATCCGTATGCACAGGCAGTCTCACCCATGCAAGTAGTGTTGGCAATGCGACAACTCTTCACGCCGTCATAGACAACAGTCCTTGGACGGTTCGCACACGTTCCGTTACAGCGAACAACAGTCAACTTAGGTGTTGACGCTCCAACTTCCATACCAAGAACACCCGCGATAGCCTCCATTGTAGCCTGACCACCTACAGGACAGTTCAATCCTTCGAGCGAACCAGCATCAGCTGCCTTCACACATGCTGCAGCCATACCGCCACAACCAGGGAAGCCACATCCACCACAGTTCGCACCTGGGAGAACCTCTGCAATCTGACCAATTCGTGGATCTTCAACAACTGCAAACTTCTTAGACATGATGTATAGGGCACCCGCAAGGACAAAGCCCAATACTGCCAAGACAATCACAGCAATTAGAATTACGTTCATAAGCCTATTTAAATTATATTTAATTTTTTATAATGTTTTTCAACCTTATTTTAAATATCCGAATACATACATCACTTTTATCCGTTCAACTCTTCTCAATCCACATGACAAACTTCTTGGAAAGCATGTCACGCATAAGGTAAAGCACAAGAGAGTATAACCCAACTGCTCCGAAAGCAAGCAGTACCGACCAACCGTCGGACATACCGAAAGAGAGTTTTGACAACATCAACACAGCAATAATAATAAGTATAGGACCACCGAAAGCAATGCGAACGGCTTTCTTGCCCATGGACAGCGAACCACGTACGTTTACGGCTTCGCCCATTGTCCATCGTTCAGGATTGCTGTCATACACGTCGATGAATTTTTCCTTTGCCTCAGACGACGTACACAATGACTTAGCCTTGCATCCCGAACAAGCAGAAGCCTGAACAATGCGCACACGAATATGCGACCCCATAATACTTTCTATGATGCCATTATGTTCAATGTATCCCTCCATTTTTTCTTCAAATTGCAAACTCTACCTTACAAAGAGTATGCAAATTTAAGATAAATAAATGTAAAAGGGCTTCATAAGACATGAAAAAAAAGCATAAACAATAAAAGTTTGTACGAAAATCACTTTTTTGTAAAAAAAAGCCGTACCTTTGCACGGTCGTTACGGGTTAACGGCATTCAAATCATTTTTTAACAACTAATAAATTACTATTTTTACAAATGGCAACTAAAATTAGATTGCAGCGTCACGGTCGTAAGAACTACGCTTTCTACTCAATCGTGATTGCTAACGCAGATGCACCACGTGATGGTCGTTTCATTGAGAAGATTGGTACATACAATCCAAACACTAATCCTGCTACAGTTGATTTGAACTTTGAGCGCGCTCTCTACTGGGTATTGGTAGGTGCACAGCCAACAGACACTGTTCGTAACATCCTCTCAGGCGAGGGCGTTTACCTCAAGAAGCACCTCCTCGGTGGTGTAAAGAAGGGCGCATTCGACGAGGCTGCTGCTGACAAGAAGTTCGAGGCTTGGAAGGCTGAGAAGGCAAGCAAGGCTACTGCTGCTGCTAACAAGAAGGCTGCAGACAAGAAGGCTGACGCTGCTGCTCGTCTCGAGGCTGAGAAGAAGGCTAACGCTGCTATCGCAGCAAAGGTTGCAGAGAAGAAGGCTGCTGCTCAGGCTGCTGCCGCTGAAACTGCAGCAGAAGAGGCTCCAGCTGCAGAGGCTGAGGCACCAGCAGAGGCATAATCTGCTCATCCAGCATGTAGAATGTAAGGCACTACCGCCATTACAAGATACAAAAAGAGGGAAGGTTCCGTGGAGAAACCTTCCCTTATTTTTATTCCCAAACAAGACGGGAATATCATACAATACTATTTTCACGCCCCACCAAGGAAAAGTGTCAGCGTGTCTTTGAACAAACATAATGCGACTTTAGTCGCTAAGACCAAAGCCGCATTAAATCAGTTCACAATATATTTCTTACCATTCTTAATATAAATACCCTTGGAAGGATTCTTCACTACACGTCCCGAGAGGTCGTAGAAGATGTCATCATTCACAGACTCGTCCGTTTCAACATCATCAATGCCGATTGTCTGATAATAAGAGTCGTAACCATCAAGCATAATCTTACGGAAGTCACGCACATATTTGGCATTTACACGGAGATCGTTGATGAAATAATATTCAAAACGCTCCTGAAATGTGTTGCCAGGTCTTGTATTTATATACTCCACACAGAGATTTATTCTTGGCCATTCACGGAGATAATTGCTTGCCGTCATGCTCGTCAGTTCATAATCCTTGAACAAGGCATCTATGTCCATACCGAGGATTCCACCTATGATGAAACTCATAAGTCCTGTGCGGTCTGCACCAAGAATGCAATGCTGATAGACGGACTTACCCTCACGAAGGTTCTTGACGATAAACTCAAAGTCCTTCTTCCACTTTGATGCATCTGTCCTAAGGGATGTATAATCGGAAGCCGAATGACCTACGAACTGGTATGCAACACTCGAGCCGAGAGCTGACTCTGTCTCGTAACTCTCATGAGAGTCGCGGAGGTCAAGGTCGGCACCAATGCCAAGACGCTTCATCTCGTCAATGTCTTCCCTTGAGATGAAATGACCCACCTGAAAGTCGATTGCTGAACCACGATAGAGTAGTCCGTACTGAATCCTCTTGCCACTCGACGTCATCCATCCTCCCATGTCACGCATATTGAGTACGCTTTCGAGATTCATCATTCTCACATGTCCGTCTATGAAGGTCTTGCCCTCCACGACTGTCTCACCATTGATGACAGCCTTGGTATAAACTGTTGTCTGTGGAACCAAGTTTCCAGCCTTACATTCTGTATCGCCTTTCTTGATATCAAGTACAATGGCATCAGAGAAATCTTCGGACGTAGAATAATAAAACTTACCTTCTTCTTCGGCAGCAGCAGGGAGAGTGATGTGCAAAGCATTAGCTTGGTCAAGACGACGCTCGCCAAGACCATCAAGGTATTTGCGTATCACGCTTTTATTGCTTTCGCGCGTATATTCGTTGTCGTTTATATACGCACGAACGTTAGAGTTTTCAATGTTTATCGTATCTGGAACTTGAGCTGAAGCATTTACACCTAATAGCATGAGACCCAATACAAATAATCCCGTTTTATCCATTACACTAATAATATTTTTGTTCATTTGTGTCTTGTGCTTTTACACACATAATAATTAAAAATACAAAGGACATTAGCAGCATTCTGCCGCTTGCCATAAACTAATCACCCTAATAAAAAACTTAAATATTCACCCGTGAATAATTGATGATTAAGAATTGATATTTTAATAAAATTCTTACCATCCAACGTTAATTGTCCCTGCAAATATATAATCATTTTTTTTATTTTCAAACATTTCCATAAAGAAAATGCATATTTTAACCATACAGCAGGAAATACGGACAAGAATTAAGAATTCAAAATGCAAAATGCAGAATGACAAACAATTTTGAATTTTGCATCTTGAATTATTAATTCCTATTTTTTCACTCCCCTTCTTGGCTCTGCCTCTAACGGATTGTCAGGCCAATAATGCTTAGGATAACGACGTTTCAGTTCCTTTTTTACATCAAAATATGTGCCTTGCCAGAAGCTACGGAGATCCTTGGTCAACTGCACAGGCTTGAATCCTGGTGAAAGCAGTTCCATAAGAACAGCACATCTGCCATCATCCACACGTGGCGTATCAGTAAGACCAAAACATTCTTGAAGCCTTACCCTCAGCACAGGTTCCTCAGCACCGAGACGATATTCCACCCTAATCCTGCTCCCCGAAGGAACAGCAATATGTGTAGGAGCAAGGCGGTCGATGTCCTGTTGCTGCTCGTATGTAAGCAAAGACCAGATGACTTCACAAATGTCTATCTTTTTCATCTCAGCAGCCGATAGTGTCCTTCCTGCATAATAAGGTAGCCACTCAGCTGCTCTCACGAAAAGTGCCTCCGTGGACACATTAGGTAGTTGCATCTCTGGATGCCACCTTCCAACAGTCTCTATCCTCTGCTGCATGTTCTCTACCTTATCATCTATCGTAAACATGCTCAGTCCATATTTCCGTGCAGCCTCTGCTACTACAGAGAGTGCCGCCTCACGATTCATATCAGTAAGCGGATGCGAAGAAATGATGAGTTTGCCCACGCATAGTTCCCTGCGTGCAATGAGCACACCTTCCTTGTTGTCCCAGACAATTCGTTTTCTCTCTCTTGCCATCTGTTCTGCATCCTCCACATCGAGAGGTGAGGCAAGAAATATGCGTCCACCATCTCGCTGGGCATTAATATTAGCAACGGCAATCCATTCGTGAGCAGACAGCATATCATCCTTGTCCACAGAAGCATTGTCGCCATTAGCAAGAACAAAACGTCCACAGCCGTCCTTGCTTGCAACGGCAATACGTTCGGGGAAGGCAAAGGCGATGAGACGTCCCACGGCGTACGAATCAGCAGACTCATTATGCTCGTTACAGCCGAGAATACGACGATACTGAGCTGCCTCATTCATAATCTGTTCCCAGCCACGTGCAGACTTGCCATCAGTCCTCATCCTGCGAAGAGCATCTATTCGTTCATTGATGTCAGCCGTCATGGCAACATCAGCCATCGGGTCCTTGGCCTCAAGAAGAGCCGCAACGTCGGCAGCAAGAGCCTTGACCTCGTCAGTCTTAGCCGAAATGAGCATACGTGCTATACGTGGATGACAAGGCATTTTCGTCATCTTACGTCCTATGTCCGTCACCTTCCCGTTCTCGTCAATCGCGCCAAGCATCAACAGGGCGTCCTGAGCCATTGCCACTTTGGATGTTGGAGGTGGAGTAAGCCATGATAGTTCGTCTATAGGGCACTCGCCCCATGCTGCCACATCAAGAACCAACGATGTGAGGTCAGCATCAAGAATCTCTGGCACACGGCACTCGTTCATCCTATGTTCCGTAGCCTTACTCCAGAGGCGGTAACAGATTCCCTCTGCCACACGTCCTGCTCGGCCGCTACGCTGGTTTGCCATGTCCATGCTAATCTGCTCTACCTGAAGGTGACTCATGCCACTCTGTGCGTCATAAACCATCTTACGACACAAACCTGAATCCACGACTATCCTTACACCTTCTATGGTAAGGGAAGTCTCAGCTACAGGTGTGGCAAGCACGACCTTACGTTCACCATCACGGCTTGGTGCTATGGCTCTCTGCTGTTCGCCAAACTGCTGCAAGCCATAGAGCGAGCACACGTGCGTATCACCCAACGCCCCCTCAAGAAGCGAAGCGCAACGCATTATCTCACCCTGTCCGGGCAGAAAGGCGAGAATGTCACCTCCATGCTCACGGTGGGCCTCTATCACGTTCATGGCAACGGCACGAGCAATATCGTCAGCCGAAGGACAGAAAGGAAGTGCATCCCCCTTGTTGACAATCTCAACAGGAAACATGCGTCCCTCGCTCTCCACCAAAGGTGCGTCAAGACGACGGCATATTTCATCTGTATCAATCGTGGCAGACATGATGATTATCTTCAGGTCGGGACGAATGATTTGCTGTGTCTCACATACGAGTGCAAGTGCAAGGTCGCTGTTGATGCTTCTTTCATGAAACTCGTCAAAGATGACTACCGACACACCTACGAGCAGCGAATCATCGACAATCATCCTCGTGAGTATTCCCTCCGTAAGCACCTCGATACGTGTGTTATCCGACACTTTATTCTCAAAGCGTACCCGATAACCAATGGTATCACCACACTTCTCACCTACAAGATGTGCCATTCGCTCCGCTATCTGACGTGCTGCAAGACGGCGGGGTTCAAGCATCAGAATCTTGCCGTCATCCTTCAGCCCTTGCATGATGGTTAGTGGCAAGAGCGTGGATTTGCCAGCACCAGGAGGCGCAGTAACCACGAGGCATGACGAAGATTGC
>JAFYAT010000081.1 GCA_017540585.1 Bacteroidaceae bacterium
AATTATTTTTATAATGATTGTATTGATTAATGATGTAGGTTCAGCGCATAAAATAAATGAGTGTAGTGACTCCTACTCGATTGTTTTTAGGCGTTGAAGATGCGCAGTAGGCGGTGCAAGGATTGTAAAAATAATTATGCACACCTACTTAATTACAAACACTAATGGTTAAGGAACTTGCTGTGTCGGTATTCCTGTGGTGTCATGTCGGTTACTTTGCGGAATAGGCGGACGAAGTAGTTCTGGTCACCGAAACCAAGAAGAAAGGCTATTTCCTTAACGGTCTTATCGGTGGTGAAAAGAAGGAGTTGGGCACGCTCCACCTTCTTCTTATTAATATATTGTATAGGAGATGTACCAAAGTCACGCTTGAACAACTTGATGAGATATGACTTTGTGACACATCCCACGTTGGCAAGTGTCTCGATGTTGATGCTTTCGCTTATGTGAGTGTGAATGTACTCAAGCACACGCTTTGTTCGGTCATCGTTTGTCCACACACATGGGTGACCCTGTTGGATAAAGTGCGACACGAGCATGAGCATAGCTCCACGCAGTTCCATCTTCTCCCACAGCGACATACTGAGGTAACGCTGGACGTAACCGGATGTCTGTGCAGTCGTGTCGTAACTGTCGGGGTTGCTGCTTGGAAGGCTTGCATCAGGCAGTCGGTTGCATAGGAACTCTAACAGGTGGACATCCATCTTTGTCCCTTCAATCTCTGTTGGTAACTCATATACTTCCTGAATGTTCATATCGTTCTTGAAACCTTCGTAGATGTGGAGGTAGTAATGTGCGAACACTCCGTGACATTCATACGAATGGACGGTGTAGGCAGGTATGGTGTACATGTAACCTGGACGAAGTCTCACGTCGTGGTCTGGAAGATGGAGCAAAGCTTCGCCTTCGGTCACGTAGTAGATACGTGTGAAAGGTGAATTCACATTCTGCCAGTTCCAGTCGGCATTATGCTGCGCATATCCTACGTTGAGCAGCATCAGGTTCATTGATTCTATTGGCATCTGCATCTGTTATCTTCGTTTTGCGTGCAAAGGTAAAAATAAGATATGACAATTTTGTGCTATACTTGAATTGTTTTTTGAAATACATGTGATTTAAATGTGTATTATCTTTGCACTACGTATTATTAACTAAACCATAGTATTATATTACTACTAACGATTAACTTAACAAAACGATGAAGAAAACTATCACTTTACTACTGACAGCCATTGTTATTTCAGCCAATGCTCAGAAGGCTGATGTGGCACTCAAGACAGGCCCATTCGGGAACGAGTGGGAATCACTCAGCGCATGGGAATGTCCAGAATGGTTCAAGGATGCCAAGTTCGGCATCTGGGCTCACTGGGGTCCTCAGTGTCAGGCTGAGGCTGGCGACTGGTATGCTCGCTTCATGTATTATGAAGGAAGCGGTGCATACAACTGGCACGTGAGTCATTTTGGCAATCCAAAGAACTTCGGTCTGAAGGAACTGTGCAACGCTTGGAAGGCTGACAAGTGGGATCCACAGGAACTGGTGAGTCTTTACAAGAGCGTGGGTGCTCGCTACTTCATGGTGCTTGGTAATCATCACGACAACTTCGACAACTGGGATTCGCCTTATCAGGAATGGAACTCTGTGAACGTGGGACCTAAGAAGGACTTGGTGAAGGGATGGAGCGATGCCTGCAAGGCTGAAGGACTGCCTCTTGGTGTCAGTATTCACGCTTCACACGCTTGGACATGGCTTGAGCCTTCACAGAAGTATGACGGTAACCTGACCAAGGCTGACGGTGCTGGCAAGTGGTGGGACGGTCTCGACCCACAAGAACTTTATGCACAGAATCATGCTCACTCAACAGGTTGGGAAAACAGCGGAACAATACACGGTCAGTGGGATTGGGTCAATGGTGCAAGTCAGCCTTCTGCCGCCTATAAGCAGAAGTTCCAGAACCGTGTGCTTCAGCTTATCGACGACTACAATCCTGATATGCTGTACTTTGACGACACAGCCATGCCTTTCTATGGATGTGACGACCAAGTGGGAAAGAACATTCTCCAGCACTACTACAACCACAGCGCAAACCTGCATGATGGTAAGCAGCAGGTTGTCGTAACTGGTAAACAGCTCACACAAGAGCAGAAGGGCTACATGATGTGGGACGTAGAGCGTGGTGTTCCAGACCGTCCACAAGCCACATACTGGCAGACTTGTACGTGTATCGGCGACTGGCACTACAGCCAGAGCGTATATAATAACGGTGGCTACAAGAGTGGTGCCACAGTCATCCGTATGCTTATCGACGTGGTGTCAAAGAATGGAAATCTTCTTCTCAACATCCCTGTCAAGGGCAATGGAACCATTGATGACAAGGAGCGTAAAGTCCTTGCCGACATCAAGGCGTGGATGGACATCAATAGCGAATCAATCTACGGAACAAGGATGTGGAAGACTTTCGGTGAAGGTCCTTTGGCAGAGGCAGCCAACCCAATGAATGCACAGGGATTCAACGAAGGTCAGGCTTACTCTGCACAGGATGTACGCTACGTGGAGAAAGACGGTGTTGTATATGCAACTATCATGGCATGGCCAGCAAGCGGCAACTTCACCTTCAAGGCATTCTCCATTGCCGAGACATCATACAGCGGTGAGGTTGCTAAGGTCACTCTCCTTGGTGGTGGTGACGTGGAATTTACACATGACATCAACGGTCTCACCGTTAATGTTCCTGCTACAAAGCCAAACAGCATTGCACCTGTGTTCCGCATCATATTCAAGGAGGACAACCGTAACGCATACGAGGTGTTACAGGAGTTCGTAGGTGGCATTGAGACTGTAGTCTGCGAGTCTGAGCCAAAGGCACAGGAATACAACACAGGTAAACTTAATCCTGTAAAGCTCGCACAACTCCGTGAGGCTGTTGTCAGGGCAAAGGCTGTCACTTCATCAGCAAGCGACGACGAGGCACGTGCAGCACGTGAGGCTCTCACAACGGCTTATCGTTCATTCCTTAATGATGGTGTGAACAAGGGTGGTGCTTTCAGCGGAGTAGTTGAGAACAACCTTACTACACAGTATCTCGTAGAAGGTTCTGACTTCACCCGCTCTGCAGGAGGAAACAAGCGTTTCGGTGCTCCTGAGCACTGGACTGTGGAGAACTTCAACATACCTAACGGCAATGACGGAACAAAGCAGGGACTTGACAAGTACTCTGGCAATGAAGCATTGATGCTTGGTGTGTGGAACGATGCAGGAAGCAATACTAATGGCAACCTCAGCAATGCACGCATCTACCGCAAGGTGAAGCTTGCCGCTGGTAAGTATTACTTCGGTGCTGCCTACAACACAACATACAACTTAAGTAGTGAGGCATATATGTTTGTCAGCAAGACCCTCTGTAATACGGCTGATATACCGGAACAGAGCCTTGCTTACTATGGTATCATGAATTGTACAGGTGACTTGAAGATACAGGGACTCTACTTCCAGCTTGAAGAGGAAACGGAAGTGTATATTGGTTTCCAGGCAAATCTTCTCAATGGTTCTTCCACTCAGGAGTTCCGTGCAGAGCAGGTGGTGCTCTACGCACCTAAACAGGCACAGGAGATGCACTCAGTAGAGCATGGATGGCAAAAGATTGAGGCAATGCCTGATGATGTGAGCCAGTATTTTTTCGCAATATATGAGCATGGTACGGACAATGGACTCGTGCTTGCCCAGGGTAATCAGCAGGACAAGAACTACATGACCATGTGGTACGAGTCGGAGGTATATCCTGAGGTAAACAAGAATGCCGTGTGGATTATCGATGCCTTCGAAGCCGACAACGCTTCAGGCGCAAAGGGTGATGCCTCAAAGTGGCTCACCATCACGGGTATGGGCAATAGCGACGTGTGTCTTCAGTCGTACGACAACACAACTGCAAACTATCGTACCGACAACAACGGTGAGGGGTGGACCGACCGTGCATACGTTACTCCTGCGTATATGCCAGATGGTTATTGGACATTGCAGAACAATAAAGGTGGTGACTATCTTGGTCGTTGGGACGCAACAAATGAGATTGCTGGTAATACCACAGGCGATGCTATAGGCAAGTTCGACATCTATGCCATTCTGCGTGGTCAGTATGCAGCCGTGGCGGAGAACCTTGACAAAGCTACAGAGGATGCTCCGACTGATATATCCTATCTCATCACCAATGCCGATGGTACACGCTATAATAACTTCCACGCCAAGCAACCTGTAGGCTGGACACTTTCACAGGATGATGCCTTCGAGGTGGAGTATGCCAACTATCTCCCTACAAAGGTAGGTAGCAGTTACTTCAATAAGTGGCAGGGCTCAGGTAACCTCACCGACCGCACCATTTCGCAGCAACTCACAGGTCTGCCTGACGGTCGATATCGTATATCTGTACGCACAAGCAGCAGCGTCATTCACAAGGGTGCATGGCTCTTTGCCAACGATGAGCGCACAGACATGACTAAAGTTGCCAGTGACGGTGTTGTAAGCGTTGTGACAGACATCACAGACGGCAACCTCACCTTCGGCGTTGAACTGAAGAGTTACCAGAGCAACGACTGTAAGTTTGACCACTTCACCCTCGAATACTTAGGCACTCCGGCAACTACTGGCATCAGCGAGGCTGTCAATGCTAAAGCCGACGGTCAGTATTATGACCTCAACGGTCGTTGCATCAACCGTCCATCCAAGGGCTTGTTCATCATCAGCGGTCAAGGCGTGGTCGTAGAAAAATAAGGAAAAAAAGAGAATCAAGTCAATACGCTTGGTTCTCTTTTTTTTGTTTGTCCCAGTCGAAATCATAGTTTCCTTCTTAACCAATGCATGAGAATCGGGTCAGCAAAGAACACACCTTTGTCAGTAATGTCTATTATTTCCTTTTCGATTAACGCATCCTTTATTCTCACAATGTTTGTCGGAGAACCAAGATTATAGGTGTCACGTATATCGGATTTGCTGAAACCATCATGAACATCATCCAGTATTGCACGCAAGAAGTTTAACTGGTATGTAGTAAGTCTCTCAGTTTTTTCTGTGAAAAGGGCAGTATTGTCATCAAGTAGATTCCTGAATGCTTGTGCAAAATCTTCATCTGTTGTTTCAGTTCCCTTTGTGCAAAGCAAAGTGTCGTATGCAAGTTCTTGTACATACGATGAATGGTTCTCCACCGCATCACATATCCTTATCGCAATATCTTTTGGTAGAATCTTGCCTTCCAGTTTGAATCTTCCTTGCAGATAAGGAATCCATTCGGTTGTAGGTATAACATTAAGATACATCATCTTGCCGAATTTATAGAAAGGCTTGCTCTTCTGTTGGAAGAGCACACTCATCATGTGTTTCTTACTGCCATAAAGGCAATATGATACATTCTTCTGATGCTGCCATACAGTTCGCATTCTTTTTTGTATGCTCAGACTTTCAGGGAACTCACCTATCTGTTGAAATTCATCAATACAAATAGCCAGATGCCAGCCGTTCTTTTCCGCAATTATCTCTGGAAGGTTGAGAATCTCTTCAGGCGTATGCGTTTTGGGAGTGATACCGAGAGAAATGCTATATTCCTGATTAGGTTCTGCCGAGAAAGAAATCTTTGGAACAAGACGTGTAAGAAACTCTTGCGCATACTGTTTCCATTCCTCTATGCGTGATGATGTCTGCTGAAGTATGGCGGCTGCAAAGACATTATAGAAGTCGTATTCATTTCTACATGAAAAGATATCAAGATGAATTATCTTCACATCTTTGTCGTGAATGTTTTCTGCCACGTGATTGACAAGCGAAGTCTTGCCCCATCTTCGTGGAGCAATAAGTATCGTATTGATACCATGTATAAGATTTGAAGATAGATTTTCTATCTCCTGCTGTCGTCCGATAAAATGTTCTGTATCAACAGCCACACCAAAAACGAATGGTCTTATCATACGCTTATTTTTTTGATTCCGCTGCAAATATACGAATTATTTTATATCGACACAAGTTTGTGTGACACAAAGTTGTGTCACACAAACTTGTGTCGATTGTAATTGCTTGTGAATTTTAGTTATACATTTGTTCTTTTTGTATATTTTTCATTCTTGTTTTTCGAGATAGTTTATCGTAAATTTCGGGACATGAAAAATCGTGAATAACGAGGAAATGAAATTTTTCTCTCGAAAAAAAATATTTTGCTTCACGACGAAAAATGATTTTGTACGCGTACAAAAATTTTTTTCTACGCGTACAAAAAAAATGCCGTTTTCTGCGAGTTTTTAAAGGACAATAGCGTGTGTATTCATGCATACATGACTTATCGTATTTTCCCAAAGATTTAAGCACATAGAACAAACGCACAAAAATGCCAATATAGGAACAATAATTGATTTCCGGCAATTACTTTTTTCTGAACATAAAAAAGGAGAATGCAAAACTAATTGCATTCTCCTTTTTAAATTCAGTGTGTACCGAATGATGGAATTAATCTTTCTTGCGAGAAAGCTTCTCCTTGATACAAGCCTTTTTACCTGTAAGGTTAATCAGAGATAAGATTCCACCATAACTCTGCCGTACTGTGCTTACTACCATCTTCTGATGCATAGAACACATAAGTTCCATCTTCATCTTTAAGGAGAATCTGGAGTTCATACTCGCTGGAACTTATCTTCTTATACATCTTTGAAATGCTGTACTCAGCTATTTCTTCTTTACCATTTTTACTCTAATTGTAACTGGAATGGAAATAATGTTGTCTTATATTCTTTATGATTTATGTATAATTGATTCTTCGTATTTGTCTTCATATTCTTTTAAGACATCATTAAGAGGAAGTCCTAATCTAGTGTTAAGACGTAGGAATTTTCTATTTGTTACAGATCGTGCATTCTTGAATAGTCTTGCAGCATCTGACTGATTCATGCCGAGTACCGTAAGATATATTAGGATTAAATCTTTGTTGTCTATACCTTTGTAGTATGATAGAATATGGCTTCTAAGATTTGGATGTAATTTATCCATGGCAAGAAACACATCTTCCCACATATCTTCTGTTAAACATTCCTTCGGGTCATAGCCTATTGCCTTCAGTCGTGTCACTATTGATGCCAAATCCTTTGCGCTTTCAGCCCTGAGTCGGTTGTCTGCCTCTACTATCTCTGCGAGATTATGATGCTTTTCTTCTATCTCCGACTTTGCTGCCTCCAGTTCCTCTATGTCGGCAAGATATTTCTTTTCTTTCTTTCCGTGCAAGTACAAGCTTACTGAAAAAAATGATAGTAATGCCATAAGTGCCGTTATTCCGTATGCAATATATTCTCTTATTTTGGATTGTTCATTTTCTAATTCACTTTTTGTCTTTTCTATAAGCTGAGTATGGTATGAATTCTGAGCAGAGATAGTTGCATCTATACTTTCAAGATTTCTTATAGAATCTTCTAAAAGAAAATAGCTATAGGCATAATTAAATGCAGTTTTGTAATCTTTGTTCATTGCATATATTGTTGCAATACGTTGGGCATAGTTTGCTTTATTTTTCAGATCATTCTCTTTGTCATAAGCCTTTTGGGCGTAATACAAGCAAGAGTCTTTATTGTAATGCACAAAAGCGTAATATGAAGAAATCGAATAATTCAAAAGAGGTGGAATGGAATCTTTGTTTATCGACTTGGCAAGATTAAGAGTCCACTCTGCCATCTTCGTTTCGTCATGAACACAGAAGAAATCCAGTTCTTCGGCAATATAAAACACGTAGTCTTTGATTTCTTTTTTATTTGAGATTTTAAATATACATTGCTTGTGTAACAATGTTGCGCTATCTATTTCTCCTGCAAAATTATATGCTGTTGCTAAGGGTGCATACGAAGAAATATCATCTATGCCTAATTTTTGACGAATTTGTAAAGCTTTATATGATAGTTTTACACGATTTTTATTGTCCGAGATAATAGCATAAAGACCAGATAATTGAGAATATACATTAGCAAGAACCATAGAGTCAGTTCTGCCTATTTGGTAGTTGTCACCTATTTCTATGGCTTTATTGTAGTATGTAATAGCTAATGGATATTTATGCAAATCATTATATGTTCTTCCCATATAGTAATTTACTTCAAGTTTTTCTCCGTTACTACCTTTATCTATGAAGTATTCATAAATAGGTTTGATTATAGAATCGGTAGTATGTATAGTGTCGCATTTATCCTCGCCCTTATACTTCAGCAAGGCAAGTTTCATCTTTGTGTATTGACTATTATCCTTGTTCTGTTTTATCATTAACAGAACTTCATCCAATCCCTTTCGAGGATTAGTTTCCATTAAAGTGTTTATTTCATCATACTTTTCAGTCTTATGTTCTATACATGAACAGATAGAAAGAAAAATTACAAATACAAAAAAAAGGTTTGTCTTAGAGTTCATTGTCGTGTTAGTAAATTATTATTTAAATGCAAAGTTAATCATTTTGATAACATGTTGCATAATTAATTGACAAGAATTTTAGAGAAATATAATTGTAAAAAAATGTATAGTATTTTAATTTTTTGCTTGTAATTAGAATGCTTTTGTTAACATATTCATATTTAACGATGTATATGGCGGTGCCTGTTTGGTTACACAGAGGTTACAAAGTGGTTACAAGTGGGGGGACATATAGGTACAATGTGGTTACGTATTGGTGCAAATTTTCTATTGCCAATTAAAATAGACATGATACCTTTGCAGCAGAAAATTTGAAAACAACAAAAAAAATCTACAACAAAACTTAATCGAATTTATCTTATGAAAAAAGTATTATTGCCACTGGCATTAATGATTATGGGAGTTTTATCTCCTGTTGTTACATCAAATGCAGAAACACTTTATATGGATAATGTTTCTTTTGAAACTATTAGTGCACAGACAGATTCCATTCATGGTTATGTAGTGGATGGTAAAGGAATGCCTTTGGATTATGTGAATGTACTCCTTGGTCAGTCAAGTGACTCTTCTATGGTTCAGTGGGCGGTGACTAATGAAAAAGGTTATTTTGCAGTACCTAAAGATGAAAGGGGGGACTATCTCAAGGTGTCATCGGTCGGATACGGTACGACATTTATAAATGATTTCTCTAAGTCACCTATCAGGATTGTCCTCAAGGAGAATGACATGATGCTTGGTGGTGTTACCGTAAAGGGCTTCCGTCCTGCCGTCAAGTTGACTAAGGAAGGATTCTCAACAGGAGTGGAGAATACACCTATTGCCTATGCTGGTTCTGCTTCTGATGTTCTGGAACAGATTCCTATGGTTCAGAAGAATGGCGATGAGGTAAAGGTTTTCGGTAAGGGTAATCCTATCATCTATGTTAATGGCAGACGATTGAGAGATATCTCCGAACTTGATGGCATAAAGTCGCAGGATGTTAAAAGTGTGGAAGTCATCACAAATCCAGGTGCTAAGTATGATGCCACAGTTCAATCAGTCATTAAAATATACACTAAGTTACCTGTCGGTGAGGGCTTTGGCGTTGACGTCACTTCGTACTATCGTCAGTCAGAAACATGGAGAACGAAGCAGATGGCAAACTTCAAATATCGAAAGGGTGCTTTTGAAGTGTTTGATGAAGTGTCATATACAGGTGGTGAGTTTAAGTCATATTCCGAAAACCAGCAGACGGTTTTTGGTAATGAAGATTGGTCACAGCATCTTAGCACTACTTCATCCGAAATATCAGACAAATTGAGGAATATCTTTGGTATCAACATAGAACTTGCAAAGGACAATTTTGTGGGTGCAAAGTACCGTACTGACTTCCTCCTTGACTATAGCTTGTCGGCTGATATCAGAAGTACCGTAGTAGAAAACGGGGTAAACGAAGATTTCAAGACAACTAATGCGTCAAAGGACAAGAGCCCTGTGGGACATCAACTTAATGTGTACTATGCAGGAAAGATAAACGACTGGGACATCAACCTTGATATTGACTATGTTAATAGTAAAAGCAGGATAGAGAATGAATATGTGGAAAAGAGCAACAAGGGTGTAAACCGAACGGTAACCCCTAACAATAATATCAGCAACTCCCTCTTTGCTTCTCGCTTGGTCTTTGAGGCACCACTATGGAGAGGTACATTAACTTATGGAGCAGAATATACTTATGTATCCCGTAATGATGATTATATTGATCAGACAGGTTGTGTCCCAACTACTTACAGTACTCTAAAGGAAGCAAATGTAATGCCATTCGTCGAGTACTCTAAGCTTACTCCTATTGGCCAGATTACATTTGGTGTGAGAAACGAGAATGCTTCATTTGAATACTTTGATAATGGAGTTAAGGCGGAGGACAAGAGTCGTTCGTATAGTCAGTGGTTTCCATGTTTCGTATATGGCACACAACTTGGTAAAGTGAAAGCTCAGCTGTCATTCTCAGGAAAGACACACCGCCCTTCATACCGACAGTTGAGTAATGACATGATTTATGGCAACCGTTTCACATGGCAGTCAGGTAATCCTTTCCTGAAACCAGAGTATATCTATGATGCTTCTTTTACTGCTATTTGGAAGGTATTGATGGTGAATGTCAGTTATAATGATATAAATGATGCAATATTCTATTCTGCAGATCGTCTTACATATCAGGGCGTTCCTGTGACAAAGATTGCTTTTGAGAATGTTGATCATTGGAAACTTATGACTGCTGCCCTATCAGTAAATCCTAAGTTCGGAATATGGAGACCAAGTCTTACTCTTTCTTTGCAGAAACAGTTTTACACTCATTATGATGGTGTGAAAAGTCGTAAGTTGAAAAAACCTATTCCTTATCTTCAGTTCAGTAACAATATAACTTTCAGCAAGAGCATGATTGGTTATCTGTCTTTCGTATATCAAGGAAAGGGTGATTATCAGAATATATATCTGAACAAGGATATGACTGTGCTTAATGTCTCGTTGACAAAGACTTTCATGAATGATAAACTAAGTGTCAAGATTGAGGGTAATGACCTGTTTAAGAGCCGTCGTGACGGAAGTCTCCTTTATTTCCCGAACATGACACTTGACAATTCCAACAGTTATGATAGCCGATATGTGGGAGTAACTGTGAGATATAAGTTCAATCCATCAAAATCGAAGTATAAGAGTCAGAGTGAAGTTGATAGAGAACTCAAACGTTTGTAGTATTATTTGACTATAATTTGCATAACTGTATAGATCGTTAAGTTTTTGTAGATTTTTTGTACCTGTTATTTAAGAACAGGATGGCTGTGGTAAAACCTTTTACCACAGCCTATAAATATTTTATGATGATATACAGATTAAATGATTTAGATATTGTATTGTGGACAACTGTTTGTTATACAATGTGATTTCTTTCAATTGTGGTGCGATAGAAAAGGGCTTCTGGTAAAGTGATAAAATCTGTATAGAGCTATTGAAATGCATAAAGGACGAACATCGCTGTCCGTCCCTTACAAAATGGTTAAATAATAGTATTTGGTTATGTATATGTCTGTGACCATCCCCAATTACTCTTCACGGCTTCATCCTTATAGGATAGAGTTACGTCGAACGTAAATGCCACGAACTGTGTAATCAAGTTATCTCCCAGTATGGAGAGGTATGGTGGGGCTTGGTCTATTGCTCTTTTAGTTCTCAACACCAGGTCGGTCGTTGAGCTGCTTGAGTGTTTCCTTTGTCCTCTTGTATGTAGGTGACGACTGAACCATACTGATGATGTCGTCATTGTCGAGATCCTCGTCCTTGAAAAGGTATGAGTAGATAGGACGACGGATTGAACCACCCTTCTTGTCTTCACCGTAGTACTGACCACGGAGAGCAGCCTTTTCGGCACGAGCCTCTACTTCCTCAGGAGTGAGTACCTTCTCTTCCTTTGCCTTGAATCGCTGTCCGAGTTCCTCAGAGTCGATGTTCTCAATACCGAATCCAGTAGCAAGGATTGTTACCTTAACCTTGTCCTTGAGTGACTGGTCAACGGAGAGTCCCCACTTGGTCTCTACGTCATCACGTATCTTGTCGAAGAACTCGTGTACCTCGTTCATCTCTTCCATCATGAGTGCTCCGCCTTCGCCTCCTTCGTTGTCTTCGCTTGGGAATGAGATGCGGATAAGTATCTTCTTGGAGTTGTAGATGTCGCTGTTGTTGAGGAGTGGTGAATTGAGAGCATCCTGAATTGCCTTAGTCACACGTCCTTCGCCTTCACCGTAACCTGAACTCATGATAGCCACGCCACCGTCCTTGAGGACTGTGCTGACATCGTTGAAGTCGAGGTTGATGATACCGTGCATCGTGATGATTTCGGCTATTGAACGGGCAGCATTGCAGAGTGTGTCATCTGCCTTTGCAAATGCCTTGACCACGGTGAAGTCCTGATATATTTCACGGAGACGCTCGTTGTTGATGACAAGAAGTGCATCCACGTTCTTGCTTATCTCCTGCACACCGTCGAGTGCCTGATCTATTTTCTTTACACCTTCCCACTTGAATGGTATGGTTACAATACCTACGGTGAGGATACCCATGTCTTTAGCAGTCTTTGCAATGAGCGGAGCGGCACCTGTACCAGTACCTCCACCCATACCTGCTGTGATGAACACCATCTTGGTGCCATCGCTCAGCATATTCTTGACTGCTTCGATAGACTCTTCCGTAGCTTTGCGGGCACGCTCAGGACGGTTACCTGCACCGAGACCCTCAGAGCCGAGCTGTATCTTGTGTGGCACAGGTGAATCCTGTAGTGCCTTGTTATCTGTGTTGCAGACAACGAAGGTAACGTCATGGATACCTTCATTGTACATGTGATTTACGGCATTGCCACCGCCACCACCAACGCCTATGACCTTGATGATGTTTGGCGATGAGTTGTTTGGAACGTTCGCAGGAAATGTAAACTCTGCTACTCCATTATTCTGTTCGTCCATTATTATATAATATTTGGAAAGAATTATTATTCAGAAACCATATCTGTGATGAATCTGCCGATACGGGCAAAGAACTTGTTGTCCTCCTTTGCCTTGGCAATGGCATCACGAAGCTGGGCAGTCACGTCACGGAGCTTCTGTGCAAGCTGTGTTCCCTCAGCAGCTGACTGCTTGAACTTGTCTTTGGCAGAGAGTGTATCGACATGCTGCTGGAAGTCCTCTGTAAGTACGCTGAGAGCATTGTTGCATATCTTCTCGGCTGCCTCACGCACCTTCTTGTCGCCACCATGGCTGTGTACTTCCTCAAGTGCCTTTGTTACAGCCTCGTACTGTGCACGTATCTTGTTCTTCATACCGTCAAACTCGATGGCACATTGCATATCTGCCCTGTCGCGTTCTTCCTGTTCTTTACGGATACGCTCTCGTTCTGATTCTTGATCCATCTGCTCGATGAAGTTTGGTTGAGGTTCAACTGCTGGTGCATCTGTAGTACACACTTCCTTACCTGCGAGGAGAAGGGAGAGAACTGAAAGACCTACTGGTGTCTCAAATGGTGCAACGTTGCCCATGCCTGAAGCCTTTTGTATAAGCACGTCAACTGAGTTAGCAATACGTACCTTCTCTACCTTAGTGGCATTCTGGAATGCAAGTTCTATATTCTTTATCTGGCTTCCACCTCCCACGAGTACAAGTCCCGCAAGGAGTTTGTCAGCATAGCCAGAACACTCAAGCTGGTTATTGACGTTGGCAATAATCTCTGTAAGACGTGCATCTATCACGTTACGGATAACGTCCACACTCACCTGAGTACCTACGTTGGTCACAAACACTCCTGGTTCCTTCTCTGTATCAGAAGATGATGGGAATGCATCAGCATACATAAGTTTAGCTTCTTCTGCCTCATCGTCAAAGAGTGAGATGGCAGAGAGGTCCTTGTTGATGCTGTTCATACCGATAGGAAGAGTAACAAGGAATCGTATCACCTTATTCTTATATACGATGACGGTAGTGGTTTCTGCACCGAGGTCAACAACGGCACATCCGCTGCGCTTCTCGATGTCGGTAAGTACCTGCTCACACATCTCGTATGGGGCAAGAAGCACGTCACAAATCTTGACTTTAGATGCATCGAATGTGGTAGTGATGTTGCTGAGAAGCTTCTTGTTTGCAATGATATTGATGAAGTCTCCCTCAATATTTGTTCCCATGATGCCTACAGGCTCAGGAACAAGAGTGGAATCAACGATGAAATCCTGTGGGAAGTTCTGAAGTACCTGGCAGTCTCCGTACGGGATATTGTAGCTTTCCTTACGAATATCCTCAACACACTCAGCAGTAATGTAACTGTGAGTTACCATATTACGCTTGATAGTACTTCTGTAAGAACGTACTGACTGGCCAGCCACACCTACATATACACGAGTAATGGAACTCTTGGTTGTAGCTTCAAGCTTATTTATTATAGAGTTGATGCTCTGGTACGTCTTTTCGATGTTCAAGACAACACCACGCTGGACACACTGCACAGGGTTCTCCTCTGCGTATGCCACAACCTGCATGACACCATCTTTCTTTTTTCCTGCAATACCTGAGATTCGTGATGAACCCAGTTCTATTGCAACTATAAAGTCTTTATCCGCCATAATTAAGTATTACTGCTTATTTTTTGTACAGATTAATTGATTATCGTATTCAAGATTAAATTTGGAATATTTTCCCCAGCCGACAACGCCTGCTGCCTTGTCATAGAAGACCTTCATGCGGTGGAGCTTTTCTTCGAAGTTCTTCATCTTTCCGAGATAGATAATCTGGTCACCTACCCGTGGGACGAGTTCCACCACACGGTGATGTCTCTTGTCGAGGATAACATTCACCTGTTCTATCTGATTGTTCCAAAAGTCATTTCCTTTAATGAAGATAGCAAATGGAAGTAACTCATTCTTTGCATATTTCTCGTTAATGACTCCTGTGGCTACCACGATGTTGCTGACATATCGGCTGTTGGGAATAACCACTCCCGACTCGTCGAGGAAATATCCGTCTTTATCCTCTGGAAGCACATAGATGACAGGTGTGCGCTGAATGATTTTGATGACTACCTTTCCTGTGGACGACTTGAAACAGTTGACCTCCTTGACGAAAGGGTTCTTAGCCACGAACGTCTCAATAGCCTTGGTGTCAATCTCCCTCATCATACTTCCGTTGGGAGTAAGATGATTCTTGCTGAGGATGTCGTCTATATCCTTTCTGTTGACAAAGGGAGAAGACTCCTCACCGTCCATCACGAGTTCAACGCCTATGCACCTCATGTCGGGGTTGGCTTTTGACTCATGAAATATATAGAAAGACAGATAGCCTACCACTCCAATGAGGAGAACAGCTAACACTGCAATCTTGGCAATCCTTTTAGCTTTAGACATTATTTTTAATGAGTAATTAGGAATTAGTAATGAGAAATAACAAGTGACAGATGATATGTATGTTCTCAAAACCGATTCTCAATGTCAATTCTCAATTGTCAATTGTCAGTTGACGATAACCTCACTCCTTTGGAAACTTATTATCCTACCCTTTGTGGGAGGTCTGGAGGTGGTTGTTTGTTTACTTCCTTTTAAGTATCTCTGCAATCTGAGGAACATAGTTCTCGATATCTCCTGCACCGAGAGAGATGAGTACGTCGAAGTCACCTGTCTCTGCAATATTGAGGATGTCCTCCTTGTGGATAAGATGACCCTCGCATCCTGCACTTAGGTTGTCGTAGATAATCTTTGATGTGATTCCTGGGATAGGAAGCTCACGTGCAGGATATATGTCGCAGAGATATACTACGTCGAGAAGTGAGAGGGCTGCAGCAAATTCCTTGTAGAAGTCACGTGTACGAGTGTAGAGATGTGGCTGGAAAATGGCAGCAATCTTCTTGTCCTGATAAAGTTCACGGATAGAACGGATGCTCTGGTCAATCTCATTAGGATGGTGAGCATAGTCGCTGAGGAAAACAATCTTGTCATTTTTGACCTTGAAGTCAAAACGACGATCAACACCAGCAAATGTACGCATACCCTCACGTATCTCTTCGTCAGTAGCACCAGCAAGCTGAGCAAGAGCCATAGCTGCAATACCGTTCTCGATGTTTATGCTTACTGGTACTCCAAGCTGAATGTCCTTGATTGTTCCCTTTGGAGTCACGAAGTCGAAGAATATCTCTCCTCCGCCGATACGTATGTTCTCAGCATGGAAGTCACCTTCAGTACGTGAATACTCATAAACCTTAACGCCAGCCTGTGGGTCAGCCTTCATCTCAAGTCCCTTGTGGATGATGAGTGCGCCTCCTGGCTGAATGAGTGTTGTATAGTGACGGAAACTTTCGAGGTAAGCCTCTTTTGTTCCGTAGATATCAAGATGGTCAGCATCAGTAGCCGTAATGACTGTTGCGAATGGACGAAGCCAATGGAATGAACGGTCAAACTCGTCTGCCTCAATGACTACATAGTCGCTGTCCTTTGAAAGGATGTAATTTGTTCCATAGTTCTTAGTAATACCGCCAAGGAAGGCATTACAATCTACATGACTCTGGTGGAGTATATGGGCAGCCATGGAAGATGTAGTAGTCTTTCCATGAGTACCAGCCACGCATAGTCCCTTATGCTCCTGAGTGAGGAAACCGAGAACCTGAGCACGCTTCTGTACGTCGAAGCCGTTCTCGCGGAAATATACAAGTTCCTTGTGTTCTGCTGGGATGGCAGGAGTGTAAACTACGAGAGTTGTCTCCTTATCCTTGAAACAGGGTGCAATACTGTCAACGTCTTCAACGTAATGAATCTGTGCACCCTCTTCTATAAGTTTTTCCGTAAGGTCGCTTGGTGTCTTGTCGTAGCCTCCTACATTATATCCTGAACTGAGAAAATAACGTACGAGTGCACTCATTCCTATACCACCTGCGCCTACAAAATATACTGACTTAACCACTGTGTGAATAGAATTATAATTATATAACTCAAAAATGGCGAACGTTCCAACTATTGTCCTGCCCATAGAGTGGGGGAGAGTGGGGATAGAGTCCGTCTTTTTATACTCTTTATTTTCTTGCTAACTTTATTACCTCTCTTGCAATCACGTCGGCAGAATCCTTGAAGGCAAGCTTACCTGCGTTTTCACCGAGTGACTTCAGTTTCGCATCATCCACGACTGTTTTGAGAGCCAATGGAATCAGATTATTGACAGCTTCCGAATCCTTTACGAAGAGTGCAGCATCCTTTGTTGAGAGTGCAAGTGCGTTCTTTGTCTGATGGTCTTCAGCCACATTAGGCGAAGGAACAAGGATAGAAGGCTTCTCAAGAAGACAAAGCTCAGAAATAGAGCTTGCACCTGCACGAGAAATTACGAGGTCTGCTGCAGCGTATGCGTTGTCCATACTTGAGATGAAGTCCGTAACGTAGAGATTTGGAACGGCATCTGCCTTCGAAAGTGACTGGTGTATGCTTTCGCTATAATACTTACCCGTCTGCCAGATGAACTGAACAGCGCTGTTACGTATGCTATCAAGATGGCTGAGTACGCTCTCGTTTACTGTACGTGCACCAAGGCTACCGCCAATGATGAGAACTGTACGCTTTGCTGGGTCAAGGCCGAAGCTCTTGATTGCATCCTCTTTGCTGATGTTGGCATTTAGAAGATTCTGACGTACAGGATTGCCTGTCATGATAATCTTGTCAGCAGGGAAGAATCGCTCCATTCCGCTGTATGCCACACACACCTTTTCTGCCTTCTTTGCAAGCGACTTGTTTGTTACACCTGCATAGCTGTTCTGTTCCTGAATGAGGCAAGGAATGCCGAGTGCATGAGCAGCATTGAGAGTAGGAGCAGAAGCATAACCGCCTACACCCACTGCAACTTGTGGCTTGAAATCACGGATAATCTGCTTGACCATGTTCTTGCTCTTGAAGAAGTCCATCATGACTCCTATGTTCTTAGGACTCCAAAGTGGACGGATAAGTCCTCGTACTGGAAGTCCCTTTATTTCATACCCTGCAGCTGGAACACGCTGCATCTCCATTCTGCCTTGTGCTCCCACAAAGAGAATCTGAGCACTTGGGTCGATGTTCTTTATTGCGTTTGCGATAGAAACAGCAGGGAAGATGTGTCCACCAGTTCCTCCACCGCTGACTATAACCCTTAACGGTTCTTTATTTTCCATACGCGTCAATTTCTTTACTTTTTGTGCATTTTACGTCACAAATTTACAAAAAAATAGTGGGACAATATCGCTTTTGCCCCACTATTTGCAATAAAATATATTTTTTCTTCAAATATTACTCAATTTAAGACATATTTCCCTCAGAAGCATACTCCATTGTTTCACCTTCTTCTGACGTTTCGACAGGCTTATCTGCAAGTTGGGCAGCATCAGCATATCTGCTTACACTCAAGATAACAGCAAAATAAAAACTTGTCACGATGATGGATGTACCACCACGGCTTATGAACGGAAGTGTCTGTCCTGTGACTGGTATTGCACCTACAGCCACAGCCATATTGACAAGAGCCTGTAAGGTCATCATCAATCCCAATCCTATCACTAAATAGGCAGGGAAGAACTTACGGCATTTCTGCGCAATCTTTCCTGTTCGCATGAAGAGGAACAGATAGAGTACCATCACGATAAATGCTCCGATGACTCCAGACTCCTCAATTATGATTGCATAGATGAAGTCTGACTCTGCATGCTGAAGGAAGTCTCGTTGTACAGAGTTACCGAACCACAATCCTATACCGTTGGAGTTGGCAATGGCAACCTTGGCGTAGGTGCTCTGTGAGTTCTTGTCGTCAAGCTGTTGTTTCTTCCATTCCTCTGAGCCGAAAGCAGCTTTTTCTTCTCCAAATCGTTCAATACGATGCTTCACGGTAAGCGTACGATCAAGGAGCGGAACCTTGCTTATAACATCATCAGGAAGGGACATTACGGCAAAGAGACATATTCCTCCCACGACGGCAAGTAAACCTACGAGTTTCAATAGATAAACCCAGTATATTTTACCGATAACCATCATGATGAAGATAACTGTAAAGAGCATTACCGCCGTAGATACATTATCCTTGAAGATAATCAGACAGCACAAAGTGAGTGGAATGACTATATACCAAAATGGACGTGCAGGAGTAGGCCCCTTGACAGCTCCAGAGATAATCTTGCCATTATCAAGTCTTCGCACCATCTGTGTACGTGCAAGTATAAGTGCTGTCCAGAAAACCATACCGCCCTTAACAAGTTCTGAAGGCTGAAGACTCACACCAAGTATTTGTGTCCAACGGTGTGTTCCGTTCAACGAGCCACTCGAACCGAACGTGGTAAAAAGAAGGAGAATCATGCTCAACGGCAGGAAGAACGGAGCTATCCAGTTCAACTTGCTGCAAGGTACATAGTGAAGCACAAGCACGATGAAGAAGGCACCTGTGAGGAATACAACCTGATTGACCAATGGTCCCCAGTGGTTGCCACTCACAAACGTCATACGGCTTGAGGCACTATACACTTCGATGATTGACACGCAGCAAAGGAAGAAGAATATCATCCATACTGCCCTGTCACCCTTCAGCATCTTACCAAAATGAATGTTTGATAATGACATTTATTCTCGTATATATCTTAAACAATTAGGAATGAGGAATTAGGAATGTGGAATTGTTTCTCAAAAGCTAATTCTCAATTCTCAATTTTATTATCTTCTTGCCACCTCTCCTTGGGGAGGGTAGGGATGGTGCCCTTACAAGTTCTTCACACACTCCTTGAACTGCTCGCCACGATCCTCCATGTTCTTGAAGAGGTCGAAGCTTGCACAACAAGGACTTAGAAGTACACAACTGCCAGGCTTAGCCATCTTGTAGCACTCGTCCACACAGTCCTTCATGCTCTTTACATCTGCAATAGGAATACCGAAGTTGTCGAATGCTGCATGAAGTTTTGAGTTATCAACTCCAAGGAACACAAGACCGATACACTTTTCCTTTACAAGGTCGAAAATCTCAGAGTAGTCGTTACCCTTGTCTTTTCCACCAAGAATGAGGACTGTTGGTTGTGTCATACTTTCAAGGGCGTACCAGCAAGCATTAACGTTTGTTGCCTTTGAGTCGTTTACGAAGTCAACTCCACGTACACGACCTGCCTTCTCAAGACGATGTTCCACACCAGCAAAGTCGCTGAGTCCTTTACGAATCTGCTCTTTGCTTACGCCAGCGAGGTCTGCTGTGATACCTGCAGCAAGGGAGTTGTAGAGATTATGCTTACCACGAAGTGCAAGTTCTTCCTGCTCCATATTGAATGGAGTAGGACTTTCGACAGTAAATACCTTGTCACTCACATAACCGATGGCACCTTTTTCCTTGAACTCAGAGAACGGACAGAGACGAGCTTTGATGTCGTACTTCTTGAGTTCCTCTGTTACTATTGGGTCATCATTCCAGAACACGAAAGCATCCTGTTCTGTCTGGTTACGGATGATACGCATCTTGCTGTCAACATAATTCTGCATCTTGAAGTCGTAACGATCAAGGTGGTCAGGAGTTATGTTCATGAGTACGGCAATGTCAGCCTTGAAGTCATACATATTGTCAAGTTGGAAACTGCTAAGCTCGATGACATAATAGTCAAAGTTCTCCTCGGCTACTTGAAGTGCGAGGCTACGACCAATATTACCAGCAAGTCCTACGTTGTAGCCTGCCTGCTTGAGAATATGATAGATGAGCGAAGTAGTAGTAGTCTTACCGTTACTACCTGTGATACAAATCATCTTTGCATTAGTGTAACGACCAGCAAACTCTATCTCGCTTATTATAGGAATATTCTTCTCCTTTATCTTGAGAATCATAGGAGCATTCTCAGGAATACCAGGACTCTTGATTACCTCATCAGCATTGAGAATAAGTTCCTCTGTATGCTTACCCTCTTCCCACACGATGTTATGGCTGTCAAGAAGAGCCTTGTAATTGTCCTTTATCTTTGACATGTCGCTTACGAACACGTCAAATCCTTTTACCTTAGCAAGTACTGCTGCTCCGGCGCCACTCTCTGCAGCACCAAGAATTACGATTCGTTTCATTTTATTTTGAGTTCTTAAGTTCGTGAGTTGTTGAGTTGTTGAGTTTTTAAGTTTTTGAGTTTTTAAGTTTTTGAGTTCTTAAGTTCTTAGGTTTTTGAGTTTTTGAGTTTTTAAGTTAAAACTCTTCTATTATCTAATCTTGAGTGTCAAGATTGTGATTGCTGCAAGAATGATTGTGACAATCCAGAAACGAGTGGTAATCATAGACTCAAAGAGGAGGCCATTAGGCTTCTTGATGAGGTACTTCACGTCTGGCTCCATCTTATGACGATAGTGGTCGTGGAATGGAGCACGCTTGAACACTCTCCACTTCTTGCCGAGCTTGTTACCCTTCTTTGCGTAATATACCTGAAGGATGACGCTGATACTCTCCATAAGGAATATACCACAAAGTATAGGGATGAGAAGCTCCTTATGTATTATTACTGCTGTAACGGCAATAACACCACCGATGGCAAGGCTACCTGTATCACCCATAAACACCTTGGCTGGATAGGCGTTGTACCAAAGGAATCCGATGAGTGCACCCACAAAGGCACACAGGAACACCACGACCTCTTCCGTACCAGGAATGTACATCACGTTGAGGTAACTTGCAAACTGGATATGTCCAGACACATACGCAAGTATTCCGAGTGCCACACCTATTATGGCAGAATTACCTGCACACATACCGTCCATACCATCGTTTAGGTTTGCACCATTTGATACGGCTGTAATGACAAATGTAGTGACGAGGATGAAGAGAATCCATCCACACGCACGCTTTGTCGTACCGTTCTTTATCCAGTTGAAAGGAGCGTTGTAGTCAAGATTGTTGTTCTTGAGGAAAGGCACGGTTGTGACTGTTGACTTACGAGCCTCACTCTTATGATATACAACCTCAGAATGACCAATCTCTCGAGTTACGTTCTCACGTACAACTGCCTGTGGACTCATCCAAAGGGTGATACCTACGATTGTTCCGAGCACAAGCTGTCCGAGCATCTTGTAACGTGGAGAGAGACCGTCCTTGTTACCGCCAAGCTTAATCTTGTCATCTAAGAATCCGAGAAGACCGAACCAGATGATGGTTATAAGCAATAGGTTGGTGTACACGTTCGTAAGTTTTCCGAAGAGGAGAACTGGAATGAGTACTGCTCCAAGGATGACGACACCACCCATTGAAGGCACACCTTTCTTCTGCACTCCGTATGGGTCGATGGATGCATCACGTGCTTCCTCTATATGCTTGCGACGACGCATATACTTGATAAAATACTCACCTGCCACCATTGAGATGACAAGCGAAAGGATAAGTGTCATAAGTGAGCGGAAAGACACATACCCGAGCATTCCCATTCCTGGAACATCAAGTTCCTTAAGATATTGACTTAGATGATATAACATATAGCCCCCCGACCTTCGGAGTTAAAAGTTAAAAAGTATAGTTAAAAAGTTAAGTTTGGTAAAACGCTAACTCAAAACTCACAACTCAAAATTCACAACTCTTTCGGTGGCCATCTGGTTTTGGGGGAGATGGCTTAATCATGTTAACCCCGATTAGCAAAACACAACCGAGTCTTACAATAAGTATTGTCTCATTGTGGAAGAAGACCCGAATGGCTGCCCCCTTCGGGGGTTAGGGGGCTGTTTAGAAGCAAGCTCTCACTTCTTCCTTATCGTCGAAGTGATGCTTTACACCTTTTATTATCTGATAATCCTCATGACCCTTTCCTGCGATAAGGATGACATCACCTGGCTGTGCAAGCATACATGCTGTCTTGATTGCCTGTCGGCGGTCAACGATGGTTATTGACTTCTGCTTCTGTTCCTCGCTGAGACCTGCCTCCATGTCGCGAAGGATGTCCTCTGGCTCTTCAAAGCGTGGGTTATCACTTGTGAGGATAACCTTGTCACTCTGGCGCGCAGCTTCCTGTGCCATGAGAGGGCGCTTACCCTTGTCACGATTACCACCAGCACCACATACGGTGATGACCTTACCCTTGCCGTTGAGCACACCGTGGATGGCGTTGAGTACATTCTCAAGTGCATCAGGTGTGTGAGCATAATCCACGATGGCTGTGTAGCCTGATGGTGAACGGAGTGCCTCGAAACGTCCGTTGACTGGCTTCATCGCGCTGAGTGCTACGAGCACATCCTCTGGAGCTTTGCCGAGCATGACAGCTGCACCATACACAGCAAGGAGATTGCTCACGTTGAACTTACCTATGAACTGTACTCCTACTTCCTTACCATTGATGTCAAGGTACATTCCCTCGAAGTGGCACTCTATAATCTTAGCCTTGAAGTCTGCTGGGCTTTGTACGGAATATGTCTTGACAGTAGCTTTAGTATTCTGTACCATTACCATACCGTTCTTGTCATCAGCATTAGTGATGGCAAATGCATCGGCAGGAAGATTATCGAAGAACTGCTTCTTAGCCTTGATGTAGTTCTCGAATGTCTTGTGGTAGTCGAGGTGGTCACGTGTGATGTTAGTAAAGAGACCACCCACGAAACGGAGTCCTCCGATACGGTTCTGTACTACAGAGTGGCTGCTCACCTCCATGAATGCGTACTCACATCCTGCCTCCACCATACGTGCAAGGAGTGCATTGAGTGTAACAGGGTCTGGTGTAGTATGTTCTGTTGGAACAGCCTCACCATCGATATAGTTACATACAGTAGAGAGAAGTCCCGCCTTGTGTCCCATGTGACGGAACATATCATAAAGGACAGTAGCGATGGTAGTCTTACCGTTAGTACCTGTCACACCAACAAGCTTCAACTTGCTTGTTGGGTCGCCATAGAAGGTAGTGGCAATCTGTCCTACAATCTGCTCTGAGTTTTCAACACGTACAAAGACTGCCTTGTCCGCATATTCGGCAGGAACAGTCTCACATACTACAGCAACCGCACCCAGTTCGATGGCTTTACCTATATAGTTGTGACCATCTGCCTGTGTACCCTTAACAGCTATGAAGAGATGACCTTCACCAATAAGTCGTGAATCAATATTCACGCCATTAACATCCACATCAAGGTTGCCTGCAACCTCAAGGACATTCAGTTTTGCTACAAGTTCCTTTAATTTCATAATCTCGGCCCCCAACCCTACCTTCCCCGAGGGGAAGGAGAATTTACATGGGGATATTTTAATTGATAACTTACTATTATGTTTTGTTTTTAAGTCTTCGGTTTATTCTTGAATTTTAAGACTGCCTATAGTCTTTCCGTTCTGTAAAACTTTAAGACTTAAAAACTTCCTAATTCAACTTTTAACTTTTAATTTTTAACTTTTAACTTCGCTAAGGCTAATTAAGCCTGAGCGTTACCGTCTGTCCTTTTACGAACGAACTGCCTGCCGAAGCACTCTGACTTACGACCTTGCCTCTTCCGCTTATCCTTACCTTGAGTCCTTTGCTCTCGAGGGCATAGACAGCATCACGGGCCCCCATGCCAATCACGTTAGGAACGGATTTCTCGTACATGGTACGTGAGGAGAGGGTAAGACTTCCATGCTTTATCTTGGCATTACACCACTCGCCCACATTATCCTCATATGCCTTTACTCCGAGGCTACGGAGAACAGCCTTGGCTGATGCCGTACTACCGTTCTTCACGTCTGGCACAAGCTGGGTGTTTGAATCCACCGCACATACAAGCTCACGTGTCACGTGCTTGGAGAGTACTCGCTGTGAAATCTTGGAGAATACCGTACCAGCCTGTCCACCACCACTTGAGATGAAGTAGTTGTGACGTATTGACACGATACATGAATATTTTGGTTCTTCCGAAGGAAAATAACCACAGAAACTAACGAGGTGCTCCGTTCCGTATCGTCCTCTGGCTGAAATCTGTGCCGTACCTGTTTTACCAGAAACATGGAACATAGGATTGCCAGCAGGCTTACCAAGTCCGTCCTTGTCACATACAACTCTCTGGAGCATTTCCTGTATATTCTTCAGAGTGCTTGGCTTGCATATCTGCGACTTGATGACCTCCACAGGATAATGCTTGACCGTGTCGCCATTCTGCAAAAGACCTGATACGAAGCGTGGCTTTACCATCTTACCGCCATTGGCTATGGCGTTGTAGAATGTCACGATTGATATAGGTGGTATCTGTGTCTCATAACCGATTGACATCCATGGAATGGTAGTATGTGGCCAGTTACTCCTGTCCTTGGCTGGATAACGTATCTGTGGATCGGCTGTACCTACGAAAGGAAGATTGAGAGGAGTACCTATACCTATCCTGCGGAGTCCTTCGACAAACTTCTCTGGCTTCTTGTGATAATACTTGTCAACAAGCTTTGCCGTACCAATGTTTGAAGATACCATAAGGACATGCGGAACGTCTATGATATGATAGCCTCCCTTGTTCCAGTTGTGGTCCTTCATCTTGGCTCCATACATCATCTCTATACCGTTGCCAGTATCTACAATGTCGCTTTTATGCACATATCCGTCATCCATAGCCACCATGAGAGATGCTGTCTTGAATGTTGAACCCGGCTCCATGAGTGCGGCAAGTGCATAGTTACGTCCCTCGTAGAAACGGTTTGTCTCTGGGTCACGCTGGAGATTGACTATCGCCTTTATGTCGCCAGTTGCAACCTCCATAAGTACAACTACACCTATGTCGGCAGTCAGTTCTGTCATCTTCTCCCTCAATGCGTTCTCGCAGATATCCTGCATATTCACATCAAGAGTCGTAATGAGGTCGCATCCGTCAATCGCTGGTTCGTCAATAATCTCAAGATATTTGGAGAGCACCTTCTTACGGTGTGACAATCCCGGTTTACCACGAAGAACAGAGTCGTATGCAAGTTCAAGACCTGAGCGAGCAGAGTCCTTGGCTCCATAGAGGTCGCCGAGAGTACGCTGGGCAAGAGAACCGAAAGGTTTCTTTCGTCCGTTACGTGTCTCTACCACAAGACCGCTGGTGTAGCGTGACTCCCTGAACACAGGAAGTTTCTTTATCTCATTATACTGTATGTAGTTGAGTGTCTGTCCTGGACAAATCTCATAATGACGTGAGCCCTTGTCAAGTCCTTTGAGAAGATGAATCTTATATTCGAGTGGAGTCTTGATAGGGCAGATGTCGGCAAGTCCCTCACAGATGGAGTCAATCTTCTCGGCAAAGAGTTCCTTCTTCTCAGCCACCTTGCGCTCGTATGCCGTATCGCTCTTCTCTATGCCTGACCTGAAATCGACATAAACCTTGTAGTTAGGCAAGCTACTGGACATGAGCTGTCCGTCGGCAGAGAGGATGTTGCCTCGCGAGGCCTCAAGACGTATGGAGTCCACCTCCGTCACCTTACCCACTTCCTGCCAGGCATCACCTTCCACAAACATCACCTTGAGCATTGTGAAGAATATCCACAACGCTATAAGACAGATGATGACGTAGAAAACGCCAAACCTGAGTTTTATGTTCTTTATTTGCTCTTTGTCAAATTCCAATTGTGTAAGTTTTTATGTTTTTGAGTTTGTAAGTTTTTTGTTCTTGCAGATTCTTTATAGTACTTCTATTTCATATAGCCACTATAAAACTTCAAAACAGCCAACTCAACATTTAACTTTTAATTTTTAACTTTAACTCTGCTATGCTACGGAGTACGGAGCAGAAACGGAGCTGTTACGCTTGTTGAAAGTACGCTATCTGGTGTCTGCTTTATCACCTGTTCTACGTTTGACTGTCGGAGGTAGTTCATCAATTCGCTCGACTGTGTGAGCACGTTATACTTTACATCCTTCAGTTCCTTACGGAGGGCATCCTCAAGCAAGGTGTCATCTTGATACTCGTATCTGTTCCATGTATATACGATGATGAGGACGACCAGATAAATGATATAGCCGACCTGACTGAAGAAGAAACGGCTCTTGAGGAAGTCACCACCTATGATGGTGCGAAGCGACAGCTCCACATCCTCGTCGTAGTTCTCATCAGCCACAACGGTTTCCTCAGCTTCCTTACGGAGTTCACGCTCCTCTGTCTCTGCCTCCAGTTCTGCCAACGTCTTGTTGTCGTCAGCATCCTCTGGCAGATTACCTGAAGCCTTAGCCATATCATTTATGTCATCATCAAGATTGTAGCTCATAATATCAAATGACCTTCTCCCAGCCCCTTCCTTTCAGGACAGGGAGAAGTTTCTCTTTCGTCAAACTATCAATTATAAATTATAATTATCAATTAACACTCTTCTCCCCGTCCTGAAAGGAAGGGGCTGGGGGAAGGTCCTATATCTTCTCCGCAATTCTTAGTTTCGCACTCCTTGACCTTGGGTTTCGCTCCTGCTCGTCAGCATCAGGCACGATGACCTTGTTGTTGACAAGCTTATATGGCGAGTTACTTCTTCCAAAGAAATCCTTGTCTTCCTTACCCTCCACATTACCCGTCTTCATCAGGTTCTTGACGATACGATCTTCAAGAGAATGGTAGGTGATGACCACAAGTCTGCCTCCTGGACGAAGAAGTTCCGTAGCCGACTGAAGCATCTCCTTGAGAGCATCCATCTCGTGGTTCACCTCTATGCGGAGAGCCTGAAATGCCTTGGCAAGCTCTTTCTTCTCATCCTTCTTTCCGCAGAAAGGACGTATGATGTTGAGAAAATCTTCTATTGTCTGTATTTTTTTCTCCTTACGTGCAGCCACGATTGCACTCGCTAACCTGCGAGAATTTTTTATCTCGCCATAGAGATAAAACACATCCGCAAGCTTTGCCTCGTCATACGTGTTCACCACATCTGCAGCCGTCATGCCCGCACGCTGGTTCATACGCATATCCAACTGACCGTCAAAGCGGAAAGAGAAGCCACGGTCGCTATCGTCAAAGTGGTGTGACGACACGCCAAGGTCAGCAAGGAGACCATCAATATGCTCCACGCCATAGTAGCGCATAAAGTTTTTGAGATAGCGGAAGTTGGAACGTACAAACGTAAACTTGTCGTTCGCCTCCACGTTCTTCTCTGCATCTGCATCCTGATCAAAACTGTAGAGATGACCGTCCTTGTCAAGTCGTGACAGAATCTCACGACTATGGCCACCGCCACCAAAAGTCACATCGACAAAGTTTCCGCCTTTGCCAATGTTCATACCATCTACGCTCTCCTTGAGCAGAACAGGAACGTGATAAACTATCTCTTGCATGTTTAATTTTTTATGTTTTTGAGTTTTTAAGTTTTTTAGTTTTTGTAGATTAGCTAAGTCTCTAAAGAACCCACATCCATGAGAACTAAAAACCTACAAACCTTAAGCCTTAAGAACTCACATATTCGCAAGAACTTAAAAACTTAAAAACCTACAAACTCAAAAACTTATTATACAGTTTTGCTTGTGCAAATTTAGACATTTCCATACATATCTCCACATATTCCACCTTATATTTTTAGAATCACCCTTTATTTTATCCAAATAAGAGCAAAAGGAGGCATCTTTTTTACATGTCATTTTGTCAAAGTGTAATCCTTCGTTAATCCTTCGTTAATCCTTCGTTAATCCTTCGCTAACCCTTCGTTAACCCTTCGTAATTTTTCCGTAAAATATCAAGTAACAAAATGTAAGCTCTCGTTCGTATGCCAGCTTACAAAAAAGTTAAAAAAGCAAATATTTAGTAGTTTTCATGACATTTTTCATCTGTCCGTATAAAATATTTGTGTATTGCTGTACTATATTTCTTATTTCTTCCCCTTTGCCTCACCCCGATTTTTAAATACTTGAACAAATGATGAAAAAAAATGAGTTTTGTATTATCTATATCATTCAAAAAATTTAATTTTGCAGATATCTAATTTTTCTTAGTAATTACTTTTAACAAACAATTTCTAAAAAAAATGAAAACAAATTTTACTTTAGTGGCTTTACTATCTGCATTGTTCGCATCTAATGTTTATGCCCAGAATAATATTGAAGATCAACTTCCAAAGAGTCTTATAGTGTTTCACAATCCCAATGTCAAAGGCGTCCGTCTTGACAGTATCGTAACAAGGGTGTATGACTATCTGCATGATGTGATTAATGAAGGCGTGTATTTTGAGCGTATAGACGATCTAACTCGTTATGACTCTAAGGTCGTATTTGACTATCCTGAGGATGGAGGCAAGCCAACAAGACGACTTGTGAGTGGTAGACAAGATAACGGTTATTTCTACTTCATTCCTATTAAATATGACAAGGTTATCAACGGACTTAAGTTGGCATACAAAAAGAACTACTCAATCATGAATAGGGATAGTGATAAGCCTGATACCGTCGGCATTACGGAATTGTTGGGCGAGTTTCCTATTAAGGAGACTACACTTA